>NZ_BAAILO010000263.1:7438-11983 GCF_054589115.1 Cupriavidus sp. 8B
CGAGTCCAACAACTCATGGGCCGCACTGGCATGCTCAAGTGCAAAGGTCTTGTAAATGACAGGCTTGATCGTGCCAGCGGCCATCAGGGGCCATACCTGCTCCTCGAGCTCGTGGATGAGCTGGGCTTTCTCCGCGGGCGTGCGCGAGCGCAAGGTCGAGCCGATGTGGGTAAGGCGCTTCGTCAGCATCGGGAACAGGTTGAGTTCCTTGGCGACGCCTTTGATAACGCTGACTTGCACAATGCGCCCCTCAATGGCCGCAGCGGCATAGTTGCGCTGGACATAGTCGCCGGCGATGATATCGACGATGACGTCCGCACCGTTGGCTTCGGTGACGCGCATGACCGCCTCCACGAAGTCTTCTTCCAGGTAGTTGACTGCATAGTCGGCGCCAAGGGACAGGCTCGCGTCGCGTTGCGCGTCCGATGCCACGGTCGTGATAATCCTGGCTGCGCCGAATGCCTTGCTAAGCATCGTTGCCGTAGTCCCAATTCCTGAGGCTCCGCCGTGGATCAGGACGGTGTCGCCCTCTTTGAACTTGCCGCGCTGAAACTGGTTGAGCCACACCGTCATGAACGTTTCCAGTATGGCGGCCGCTTCCACCATCTGCAGGCCTTCGGGGAGGCGCAACGTGTTGCTCTCAGTCGCGACACTGTATTCGGCGTAACCACCCCCTGGAATCAATGCGCAGACAAGGTCGCCGGGTTGGAACCTGCTGACGCCACTGCCGACAGCCGCCACTTCTCCAGCGACCTCCAGCCCCGGAATGTCCGTGACACCCGGCGGGGGATCGTACAGCCCTTTGCGCTGAAATACGTCTGGTCCGTTGATCGCTGCCGCGCGATTCCGGATTAGGACCTCGCCGTGCGCTGGCTTGGGTACCAGTCGCAACGTAGGTACCAATACTTCTGGGCCGCCGGGATGCTTGATCTCGATGGCTGTCATCATTTCCGGGAAATTTTGCATAGGTGTAATGCGCTGATGTTTCCGACCGACGCGGAAAGCAGTTGAGGGAGAATCCGTTCGTGGATTGCCGTCACGGTGGGGGGAGTATATGTTTCTGCTTGTTTGGCATGTGATGCAGAATCTCATGGCTGCCATGCGGAATTGCATCGGCATTTGGAGGGGATATGAACTGGGACGATGCCAGAGTGTTTCTTGCGCTATATCGCGAACGTACGCTTAGGGCGGCGGCGAGATCGCTGGCCGTGGACCAAGCGACTGTGGGCCGGCGTCTCGCAGCATTGGAGGGGGTTGTCGGCGCGACGCTCTTCCTTCGCACGTCTGGCGGCTACGTCCTGACCGGGGCAGGTGAGAGTGTCCTTAGCGCCGCAGAGCGAATGGAGCAGTCAGCGATCGATTTTCAAAGGCTCACCCAGGGCCTTGACGACCGTTTGTCGGGTGAGGTGAGGATTGCTACGACAGACTCACTGGCGATCGACTTTCTCATTCCCGCGCTGCAGCGACTCCACGCACAGCACCCCGATGTCGTGGTGCAAATACACACCTCGACGCGGATGGTGAACTTAGCCAAGCGAGAAGCCGACATCGCGATCAGAACGGCGCGACCGGAGAATCCCGACCTGATCGCGCGGCGCTTGGCCCAGTGGCCGATGGGTTTGTTCGCCTCGCCCGCGTACCTTAGTGCACACGGGGAGCCGGAGATTGGTGCTGCTTTCGCTGGGCACGACCTCGTCGTCTATCAGCCCTATGTCACAGATTCTAAGAATCCGACGCTGGTTGGTGAGCCGATATCGGCTGGGCGGACGGTGGCGGCGGTCGACTCAAGCCTGACACTGCGCAACGCCATAAAGGCGGGTTTGGGCGTCGGCGAAATACCCACATACATGGGAGAGGCCGACGGAATGGTCAGGTTGTGGCCTGAGCGCACCCGCGTGGCGCCTTATGAGGTCTGGCTGGTGACACACAAGGATCTGCGCCACACCGCAAGGATAGGCGTGGCGATGGAAGAGATTGCGCTTGCCTTCGAGAGATTCCGTTAGCCTGCAGGGCCGTGGCTCATTGCCGGTCAGGCAGTGAAACGACGACGCCAGTTTTGGCGCCGTCAGCTCGGAGAGGTCTGGATTTGGGAGCGGCTAGCCAGCCACGGAAAGCTGCTGGGGAGACAGGGGGAGTCGCCTCACAGGTCTTTCTGGGGCTCATGTGCTGCAGGTTTGTCAGTGTCCAGCCTAAAGATGGGGACCGCGCTGACCAGTTGTCGTAGAGTGTAGTAAAGATGCTCCCTCGAGGCAGCGAAGAAGACTTGGTAAATCAATAACTTAGCGTTTCTTGTGTGGGCCTCCGTATCAACATTACTTATATGGTCGCCTCCCTTTTCCAAGGGATATCGTTGGTGGCGAGTAGGGTGGTTGCGGACTTATACATGGCCCCACCCCTCTTTGCCAAATGACTTGCTCTACGGCGCGCAGGAGATGGATTGCTTATATACATACGGCCTGTGCGTTGGCGCTCGTATGCGCTTGGCCCCAATGGATTTCGCTCGGCGACCCCTTCATATATCCGCGGCCTTGTAGGCCCCAAGTCTGCGCAGGATCTGTCGCCGACGGTCCAACCTGTTTGCCATTGAGTCAAATCACTTGTGCAATCGATGATGGGTTCAATTCTTCCTTTTGTTGCTGGATCTCTATTACAGAGCGAGTCTCACGCGGGTGCGTAGTCTTGCTCCTGTTGCTAACAGCACCCAGATTGTTCGGGCGGTCTTGTTCGCCAGTGCCACTACTGCGATATTCATACCGCGTCTGTCCGGCAGCTCGTTGATCCGGCGCGATAGTGCATCTGCCGGTTGGGAGCTTGTTGTACGACAGCACGAGCCCTATGGACGAGGAGCATGCGCAGGTAGCTGTTTCCCCGTTTGGTGATGCCAAACAGACGTTGCCTGCTACCAGACGGATGCTGGCGAGGAGTAAGCCCGAGCCACGCGGCGAATTGTCGCCCATTCTTGAACGCCCTCGCATTCCCTGCGGCTGCGGTGATCGTCGTGGCGATCATCGGGCCGACGCCGCGAATCTTCTCCAGACGTTGACACTGAGCGGAAGCCCGATGTGTCTGGCGAATTCTATTGTCATATCGCGCGATCTGTTCATCGAGTTGCTTGAGCGGCTTGTACATGTCGCATACCATTCCCTTGGTGAGTTCCGTCAACTCTGTGGTCGTGTCCGCGACGATCTCCGGGAGGTGCCGCTGCACTTGCAGTGGGCTTTGAGCAATGACTAGGCCGTATTCGGCAAGCAGGACACGAATCTGATTGATCTGCGCGATGCGATCACGCATCAGCAAGCTTCGGATGCGGGGCATGCATTGAACGTCCTGCTGCTCGATGCCTTGGCACTCAGCCCCGCTGCGCCCGCCGAATGCTGGTGTGCCCTCACGATGGTCGAGTCGATCAAGATGTGTTCGATCTCCCTTTCGCCCGACACCGAATGTGCGCTAGACGCCATTGCGCCGCCATCGTGCGAAACGCAGGTACAGGGTGTGCCAGCGGCTGAACTCCGCGGGGAGATTGCGCCAAGGACTGCCCGTACGGCCGATCCAAAGCTTGGAATGGGCCCGGCTACGGCCGTGGTCGAAGCCATGGAAGAGAAGTTCGTGGCTTACACCGCCGCTCTGGTGCCCCGCTTCGAGAAACCAGCGATTGTCGGTAGCCGTTCGGTCACGCTCGCCTTCCTTGCCACGCAAGATGTCTTTGATCTTGTTCCATACATTGTCGCTCAATAGCGTCTGAACCATCGTGCCTCGCTCGCACCCAAAAGACAAGATGTAAAAACACATCTTTTCAAATGGCGGTTTCAAGTCCCAAGTGCAACACCCGCGTCAGTGAATTGAAGTTGGGGGTGAGAAACTTGTTTGAGCATACGAGCGAACACCTCCAGTGGGGAGTGGAACGCGTGCGTAGCGCGGGGTCGTTTGTTCAAGCTGTCGGCAATTGCGTCGAGTTCTTCTTGTGTGTGCACGGACAAGTCGGTGCCCTTGGGTAGGTACTGGCGCAGCAGCCCGTTGGTGTTCTCACAAGTACCACGCTGCCAGGGGCTGTGCGGATCGCAGAAGTAAACCTTGACGCCAGTGTTGGCATTGAACTCATTGTGGCGCGTCATCTCCTTTCCCTGGTCGTACGTCAGGCTTTGGCGCAGCGGCTCGGCAATCGAATTGAGCTTGGCAGAAAAGCCGGCCAGCGCCGAGGCCGCAGTAGCGTCATCCATCTTGGCCAACAGCACCAGACGACTGCTGCGTTCGACCAGCACACCCACCGACGACTTGTTGCCCGCGCCCTTGATGAAGTCACCCTCCCAGTGGCCCGGCATGACGCGGTCCTCGACCTCGGGCGGGCGCACATGGATGCTGACCATCTCAGGAATCTGCCCGCGTCGATCAACCCCGCGCTTGCGCGGCATGCGTGTGCTGCGGCCATGGCGCAGGCAGGCGATGAGCTGACGGCGCAACTCGCCCCTGGGCTGCGCGTAAATGGCCGTGTAGATCGTTTCGTGAGACACATGCATGCTGGGGTCCTCGGGCCACACTCGCTTAAGG
>NZ_BAAILO010000264.1:0-258 GCF_054589115.1 Cupriavidus sp. 8B
AGCCAGATGCCGCCATTGTCTTGCTCGCGCAAATAGCCGGGAAACACATTCGGACCGTTGATGCCGATGACGCCGGTCTCGCCCGGCGCGCACGGCTCGGTGGCATAGCTGGAGCCGTCGACCTTCCAGACGCCGATTGCCTGGTGCGGCAGGCGCAGGCCGACCGTGCCGAGGCGACGTTCGCCCTGCGGCGGATTGAGGGCCGAGACGCACGCGCCTTCGGTCAGACCGTAGCCCTCGTACAGCGGAATGCCGGCG
>NZ_BAAILO010000265.1:0-887 GCF_054589115.1 Cupriavidus sp. 8B
GATCTACGCCGCGCTAGCCGATCTGCCGCGGGAAGGCGCCGACATTGCCTCGTTGCGCTTCGCCTTTTGCGGCGCCGCGCCGCTGCCGGCCGAGGTAGCGCGGCGCTTCGAAGCAGCCGCCGGCATTCCGCTGTACGAGGGCTACGGTCTGACCGAAGGCGCGTGCGTCTCGGCCCTCAATCCGCCGCAGGGCGAACGTCGCCTCGGCACGGTCGGCCTGCGCCTGCCGCACCAGGCAATCGGCGTCTGGAAGGTCGACGGCTCCAGCTATGCCACCGAGCCGTGCGCGCCGGGCGAGACCGGCGTCATCGGCATCAACGGTCCGAATGTGTTTCCCGGCTATTTGCGCGAGCAAGACAATGGCGGCATCTGGCTCAATCCGGGATGGCTCAATACCGGCGACCTCGGCCATCTCGATGCCGACGGCTATCTGCATCTGACCGGCCGTGCCAAGGAGCTGATCATCCGCGGCGGCCACAACATCGATCCGGCGATGATCGAGGATGTGCTGCTGCAGCATCCGGCCGTGGCAATGGCGGCCGCGGTCGGCCAGCCGGATGCGCACACCGGGGAATTGCCAGTCGCCTACGTCACGCTCAAGCCAGGCTTCACCCCGGCTGCCGACGAACTGCTGGCGGCCGCACGCAACCTCGTGCCGGAACGCGCTGCAGTGCCAGCGCGCATCGAGATCCTGCAGGAGATGCCGCTGACCTCCATCGGCAAGGTGGCCCGGGCGGAGCTACGCATGCGCGCCGCCGAGCAAGTGTTCCGAGAGATTTTGGCGCAGGCCGGCACGGCCGCCAGCGTGCGCGTGGGACCGGATATCCGGCGCGGCACCGTCGCCTTCGTCCAATGCCCCGCCGCGGACGTGGCGCGCGTGCAGGATT
>NZ_BAAILO010000266.1:0-5283 GCF_054589115.1 Cupriavidus sp. 8B
CCCACTCGAGGTGTTCGCTCGTATGCTCAAACAAGTTTCTCATCCCCCAACTTCAATTCACTGACGGGGTGTTGCACTTGGGACTTGAAACCGCCCGCCATAAAAAAGGACATTTTTTGCCATAATAACGACCGTTTCTGACCAGTCCCGGCAAGGGGCCGGTCAATCGTCTGTCGGTCGTAAGGCACTTTTTGTGAATGGCTCATGGAAGAACAAATCACCGTCTACGCGTTCCCGGTATTCCTGCTATTGATGCTGGCGGAGCTGGGCTACGGCCTGTTCGTCGGTCGCAATACCTATCGCCTGAATGATGCCCTCAGCAGCCTGAGTCAGGGCTTGCTAAGCCAGCTGGTGGCCAGTATCAGCCAGCTCTTCCAGATCGGCCTGTATATCTTGACGTGGCGCCGGGTGGCACTGTTTCCCCATGCCGGCCTGTGGGGCAGTGTCTGGGGCTGGCTGCTGGCGATCGTGATGTTCGATTTCTGCGACTACTGGCTACATCGGGTCGGGCATGAAAGTGCGGTGTTCTGGGCCGCCCATGCCGTGCATCACCAGAGCCAGGATTTCAATCTGTCCACCGCGCTGCGGCAGGAGAGTACCGTTGCCTTCCTGGGATGGCCGTTTTACTTGCCGATGGCGCTGGCTGGGGTTGCCCCGCAGCAGTTTGCGCTGGCCGGCCTCATTGTGCTGCTATACCAGTTCTGGATCCACACCGAGCACATCGGCAAGCTGGGCTGGTTTGACCGGGTGTTTTCCTCGCCGTCCAACCATCGTGTGCATCATGCGGTCAACGACCAGTACCTGGACAAGAACTACGGCGGGATGCTGATCATCTGGGACCGGCTGTTCGGCACTTTTGCCGAGGAGGAGGAGAAGCCGGTGTATGGTACCCGCAACCCGCTCAACAGCTGGAGTCCGCTATGGGCGGTGGCTTCCGGCTATGTGCCGCTGTGGCAGATGGCGCGTCGTGCGCCACGCTGGCAGGACAAGCTCAAGGTGTGGTTCAAGGCGCCGGGCTGGCTGCCGCCCGGCGTGAGCGATGATAGTGCGCCCTTTGACTTGCAGCGTGCAAGCCAGCGCTTCGATCCACCGCTAGTGGCCGGTGCCGTGCCAGTGGCCCTGCTGCAGTTCGCTCTGCTGATGGTGGCAGGTGCCGGCTATCTGTGGCAAAGCGATGCGCTGGGGAGCGGCCTGCGGTGGGGGCTGGCACTGTTGCTGATCGCCGGTCTGACTGGTCTGGGCGGCCTGCTGCAGGGGAGGATGCGACCACGCAGCCTGCTGGGGCTGGATGTGCTGCTGTTGCTGCTGGCCGGATTGCTGTTGCGCTGACTGGCACCCAGTCGCCAAGTGGCAAAGCGGCTGGGCAGGCCATGGCTCTGCTTCCATCTTCGGTACAGCACCGCAGGCTCTCACCTGCGTTCGTGCCCCCCCCCGGCCATCCCTCGTAACGATCCCTACTGGCTCGCCAACCCCGCCCGCCGTTTGCTCAAGCCAATGCGTCGGGAGCGCGCGTTCCATTTTTGAAATAGCGCAGCGATGCAGAGACCACCCGCAGGGTTTCCCCTAGTGCTATATGAACTGTTCGCCGGTGCGACAATTCGACGGCAACACAGGCGCGCCGGGCTGCTGTGGCGTTGCATAACACGCGCAGACAAAAAGACAAATCGAAAGGAGAAAAGACCATGCATCGCTATGCCTCGCTTGCAGCTATTCCGGCCGCGTTTGCTTGCGGCCTTTTTGCATCCCACCTGACCACGCCGGCAGGGGCTCAGACGCCGCCATCGACGATATCGGCCCAGATCATAGACCTGGCGGCCATGACCGATGCCGAAATCGGCGCACAGGTTCCGAACTTGGGGACTTTACGTACAAAGGGCCTAGTCGCGACGCCGTCTGGAACCATCGCGGTGCAAGCCGGCAACGTGCCCAAGCATACGCATATGGGCTCCGATGAAATCCAGTATGTCATCTCGGGAAGTGGCACGTTCTGGTTGGGGAACGAGCAGCGCCAAGTCCACGCCGGCGACCTGATCGTTATCCCAAAAGGCACGGTTCATGCTGGATCCGTACCGACCAGCGGCGAATTCAAGGTCCTCGCGATCAAGCTGCCGCCACAGGCTCCGGGCGACATCCAGCTGGTACCGTGAGGCGCAGAAAGGGACCGGACTGCATCGCGGCGACGATATGGAGGAATTGACCGTCCGACTTCGCGCCCAGGCTTTTTCTGGCCCATCCACTCGCTGGAAAGCATGCTGGCATAAATTCCTGTACGAGCGCCTGCGAAAGCACACGCAGCATTCGTGATTGCAGCATTCGTGATCACAGCGCGGTTGGAACCTTTTGCCGGAGGGTCTACATCTCGATGCGAATTGGAATTCGCCGGCGGCCGAACTGGCGGTCGAACTGTTCGAACCGCCCTGCAATCGTCGCGAAGCAGTCGGGACAGGTGCCTGCGTGAGTCAGGCGGTAATCTTCGATGTCATGCCAGTCGCGCACGATGAGCGGCGTGTGACACGCTGGGCAGTAGGTAGTGGCGCCGTCGGCGTCATGGACGTTACCGGTGTAGACGTATTGCAGTCCTTCCGCAAGCGCGATCTCGCGCGCACGGGCAAGCGTGGGGGACGGCGTCGGCGGCACATCGGTCATCTTGTAGTCGGGATGGAACGCCGTGAAATGCAGCGGTACGTCGCTGCCAAGTTCCTTCGCGATCCACTGCACCTCAGCGCGAATTTCGTCATTGCTGTCGTTCTTGCCGGGAATGAGCAGCGTTGTGACTTCGAGCCAAACATCGGTCTCATGCTTCAGATACTTGAGCGTCTCCAATACCGGCTGCAAGCGAGCCCCGGTGAGCTTGAAATAAAATTCGTCGGTGAAGGCCTTCAAGTCGACGTTCGCCGCATCCATCTTGGCGTAGAAGTCGCGCCGTGCTTGCGCACCCATGTAGCCGGCGGTCACCGCCACCGTCATGATGCCCCGCTTGTGGCAGGCGTCGGCCACGTCCATGGCGTATTCGGCGAAGATCACCGGGTCGTTATAGGTGAAGGCCACGCTTTTGCAGCCATAGGCCGCTGCCGCCTCGCCGATCGCTTCGGGCTTGGCCACGTCGGCGAGCGTCTCCATCTCGCGCGATTTACTGATGTCCCAGTTCTGACAAAACTTGCATGCCAGGTTGCAGCCCGCCGTGCCGAAGGACAGGACGCTGGTGCCAGGGTAGAAGTGGTTGAGCGGCTTCTTCTCGATCGGATCGATGCAGAAACCCGATGAGCGGCCATAGGCGGTAAGGATCATCTGATCACCGACCCGCTGGCGCACGAAGCAGGCGCCGCGCTGGTCGGCGTGCAGGCGACAGTTGCGCGGACACAGGTCGCACTGGATACGTCCATCATCCAGGAAATGCCAGTAACGGCCGGGGTAAAGAGCTTCCTTCATGGCAGTGACAGCGCTGACGGTTGGTCCAAAAAAAACTGGGCGCCGTGTCGGGTGGATCGCTAGGGTGTATCCAAAGCGACAAGCTCGCATTACGTAACTATCTATCGAACTGATCCAGTCTGCGCCCCAACCCACCCAAGATAAGCAGCTAGGGAAAGCTGCCCGGCGCGCCATATCCGGGCGCTGGCCCCGCTAGCGCCTGAGCTTCTTGTAGGTGCCGACCAGTTCCGCGTGCGCCAGCACATGCCCGTGCATGGCCCGCTCCAGCGCCGCCTTGTTGGGCTTGCCCAGGTCCGGCAGCACCACATCGAGCGCATAGAGCTTGTGGAAGTAGCGATGACGGCCGATTGGCGGGCAGGGCCCGCTGTAGCCGGTGCGATGCCAGTCGTTGTGGCCCTCGCGGGTGCCCGCCGGCAGGCTGGCCGGCGCCACGCCTTCGGCCAGAGCCCCCGGCCCGGGCGGAAGGTTGTACAGCACCCAGTGCACCCACGTCATGCTCGGCGCGGCCGGATCCGGCGCGTCGGGATCGTCGACGATTAGGGCCAGGCTACGCGTGCCGGGCGGCATGCCTGTCCATGCCAGCGGCGGCGACATATCGGCGCCTTCGCAGGTCAGCTTACCGGGAATCTCGCCGCCATGGGCGAACGCCGTGGAGGTCAGGGTGAGGGGCATGACTGTCCTCGTCTGAGCATGAAGTGCCGGTGCGAATACACCGGCCCACGTCAGCAGCAGCGAAAGAAAAACATCTGGCACAGCATCGTGCTCCGCCATCGTTGCGCCACACTTTCATGGCGCCGGCCTCGAATCCGCTTGTGATGCTGGCGCGGTACACGCGGCCGGGAGCCCGGCCGACCGTTCCAACTTAGTGCGGATTCGGGGGCGATGCAAGCGCGAGCGGCGCCTGCGGCCAGTGAACTATGACGGGAATCCGGGCCGCTTTGTGCCTGACGCAGGCGCCCCGCCCTCCAGCCGTGCTTTCAGCCGGTTGAGCGTCTCGGTGGATTCCGCCTCGATACGCCGGTGCAGCATCAGCTGGTTCAGCACGGCGAAGACCAGGGTGGGAGAGGTATAGCTGAAGTCGCGCTCAAAGCGCGTCCCCTGCCCCTGCGCGGTGAGCGTGTAGGCAATGGTGCCTGCCTTGCGGCCCTCGATCTCGCCTTCGATTACCCATGCGGCCGGGCGGCGGCGGTCTGTCACGGTCCAGATCACTACGCCGCCACCGCCCGCCACCAGAAAGGTTTCGGTGACGCGCTCGCCGGGGCCCAGCGGATGATCCGTGGCACCCCTGACGGCAAGCGACGAGGGATGCCATGCCGGCCAGTTGTCTGGGGTGGAGACGTAATCGAACACGACCGCTGGCGGGCGGGCGATCGTTATCTCGCTGTGGATGCGCGTGACGTCCTGCGAGGGTAGAGGGATAAACCATGCCACCGCGACGGCGGCCATCACCACCAGCACCCAGGACAGTGTGTTGCGTAACGTCATGGCAGCGGGGCAAATGGCGCGCCCCGGCGCGCATAGCGCGATACATCCAGTGTAGCGGCCTGGATGCGCGGCAGGGCCGCGGCCTGCCGCCCTGCCGCGGGCGCCCTGGTCGGCCCTCGCTGGCGCGGTCTCCGTATTGGGGTCTCTGGGCCCATGCCCTGCGCGTCAGCCGTCCAGGCACGCGCGCAACGTTCGTGCGAGACGGCCCGCTTCACCCGCATCGACGATGTTCGCGAAGCCCATCACGAGGCCGCGCGGCGTGCGCCGCATACGGCCATACGCGTACCAGATCGAAAGTGGCAGCACCCCAAGCCCCGCCTCGCGCGCACGCGAGGCGACGGCAACATCGTCGACCGGGCCATCGGGGCC
>NZ_BAAILO010000266.1:5382-8600 GCF_054589115.1 Cupriavidus sp. 8B
GCGAACTGGATCCCACCGGGTGGCAAATCGACAATCAACCGCGCGCCAAACGCCTGCTCCAGCGCGTGCGCGATCAGCATGCGCCGCTGTCCGTACAACGCACGCATCCGCTTCATGTGCCGCGCAAAATGCCCCTGCGCAATGAAATCTGCCACGGCAGCCTGAAATAGCGTCGGCGAGCCGGCGTTCATGCTGCACGCCACCCGCCCAACGCGCTCGACAGCGCGCTCCGGCACCACCGCATACGCGAGCCGCAAACCGGGAAACATCACCTTGCTGAACGTGCCGCAATAGATCACGCGATCGTGCCGGTCGAGGCTCTTCAAAGCCGGCAATGGCCGGCCCAGATAACGGAACTCGCTGTCGTAGTCATCTTCGATGATCCAGCGAGACGCTTTCTCTGCCCAATCCAGCAGCGCCATACGTCTTGCGAGCGACAGCGTGTGCCCGAGCGGGCTCTGATGCGATGGCGTGACCAGTGCGAAGCGCGCCTGCGGATCCAGTTGTATGCCGCGCTCGACGTCGATCCCTTCGCCATCCACCGGCACCGGCACGAGCTGCACGCCAGTCTCGGCCAGAAAGTTGCGCGCGAGCAGATAGCCGGGATCCTCGAACCACATGCGATCGTTCGGGCGCGCGAGACTGCGCAACACGAGTTCGAGCGCCGCGCGGTAGCCGCCGGTAACGAACACCTGTTCCGGCAGACAGGTTACGCCGCGCGACAGCCCGAGATAGGTGGCGATGTGTTCGCGCAGCGGCCGATAGCCAGCCGGATCCGGGTACGCGAGCTCCGCGCGTTCGCCGCTACGCGCGCGACGCAAAACGAGCCGGTTCCATGCCTTGCGCGGAAACGCGTCGAGCGCGGGCAGCCCTGGTTGCAACGGCCGCGGCTCGCCGCTCATGGCGACGGTGATAGCCAGCTGGCGCGGCGCCGGTTGACCACCGCGCGATGCGTCTGGCGTCTTCGGCGTGCCTGGTCCTTCAGTGCCCTGCCTGCCATGCGCGTTCTGGAGGCCTTGCCCATATGACGAGCGCATCACCGAAGCCGGTAGCGACGGCGATACGAACGTGCCCGCGGCACCGCGCATCTGCAGGTAGCCCTCGTCGACGAGGATCGTGTAGGCCAGTTCGACTGTGCCGCGCGCCGTGTTCAGTTGCATGGCGAGGCTGCGCAACGCGGGCACGCGATCGCCGGGACGCAGATGCCCTGCCGCGATCGCCGTCCGGAAACGCTCGCAAATCTGCAGATAGATCGGCAACTGCTGCTGCCGATCGACTTCAATGGTCAATGTGGGAGTCGGTACGGTCATGACGGTTCGCGGGCATGGGGGAGCGGAAACGACTTGGACTAGTCATATCGACAATTCTTGGCCCTTTTCTATAGGCCATGATTATTCCACAATGGCGTCAAGCAATGCGACGCAGACGGACACTTTCACGCGATACCGCACCTGCCAAGCGCCCCGCGCGTTCATCAACTCTTATCTGGAGAATCTGCCATGAAGATCGTCGTAATCGGTGGTTCCGGCCTGATCGGCTCGCGTCTCGTATCGCTGCTCACCAAGGCAGGCCATACGGCGCTCGCCGCATCGCCGCGTAGCGGTGTCAATACCGTGACGGGCGACGGCCTGAGCAACGCACTAGTGGGCGCGGACGTCGTAGTGGATGTGACGAACGCGCCGTCATGGGAGCCGCAGGCGGTGCTCGACTTCTTCCGCACCTCGGCGCGCAATCTCGGCAAGGCCGAAGTGGCCGCAGGCGTGCGCCATCACGTCGCGCTGTCAATCGTCGGCGCCGACCGCATGCCGGAGAACGCATATTTCACCGCCAAGGTCGCGCAGGAAGAGGCGATCGAAGCGGCGGGCGTGCCGTACACGATCGTGCGCGCGACACAGTTCATGGAGTTCATCGGCGGCATCGCAGATTTCAGTACGGACGGCGGCACCGTGCGCGTCGGCGACGGACTGTTTCAGCCGATCGCCGCGGACGACATCGCGGCGATCCTCTCGCAGATCGCGCTTGCGGCACCGCTGAACGACACCGTCGAAATCGCCGGCCCGGACCGCGCGCCCTTCGCGGCGATCATCACGCGTTATCTGAAATCGGTAGGCGACGCACGTCCGGTCGTGACGGATCGCGATGCACGGTACTACGGCGGCCAGGTCGAGGAACTGTCACTTGTGCCGCTCGGTGACGCGCGTATCGGCCGCATCAGTCTCGACCAGTGGCTCGCGCAGGCTAAAGGAGGTTGATTGCAAGCTGCTATCCCGCGACGTCCATCCCTTCGTGCAACGCTCGGATCCGCGCATCACTCCGTTGTCGAGCACAACTAGTTTGACGGGCGCATTCGAGGCGCTCAAAGACGTACCGGCGAGCTTCTGCGAGATCCGCCACGAAGCGCCACCAAACACAATCTCGGTCATCTAACCAGGAGAGAATCATGACGCAACGGCTTAACTACTTTCAGCAATCCCCGGAACTGTCCAAGAAGCTCATGGAGTTCAGCGCGCTGTTTCAGAACACCACGATCGAACAGCCCATTCGCGAGCTCGTCGAGATTCGCGCATCGCAGCTCAATGGCTGCGCTTTCTGCGTCGACATGCATATCAAGATGGCGAAGATCCACGGCGAGCGCGAACTGCGCCTGCATCACGTGGCGATCTGGCGCGAGTCGACGCTGTTCTCGCCGCGCGAACGCGCCGCGCTGGCATGGACCGAGGTGCTGACCAACCTTCCCGTCCAGGGCGTGCCCGACGATATCTACGACCACGTGCGTACCCAGTACTCCGAGAAGGAGCTGTCGGATCTCACGTTCCTCGTGGGCGCGATCAACAGCTGGAACCGACTGAACGTGGCGTTCCGCATGGTGCCCGGTTCGTCCGACAAGGCATTCGGGCTCGACAAAGCCAATCTGGAGTGATGCCATGAAGACGGTCGCATCTATTGCGGTAACCCTGATGGTGTCGTGCCTCATGGTTGCACAGCCGGCCGCCGCCGCGCCGGAGGCAAGTGTCGCGCCCTTGCTCACGGAGGCGTTGCCCGAGTACCCGGGGAAGGAGGCCACGATGATCATGGTGGAATATCCGCCAGGCGCCGTCGATCCCGTACATCGCCATGACGCGCACGCCTTCGTCTATGTGCTCGAGGGCAGCATCGTCATGGGCGTCAGGGGCGGCAAGGAGGTGACGCTCAAGGCGGGCGAAACCTTCCACGAACGT
>NZ_BAAILO010000266.1:8726-119081 GCF_054589115.1 Cupriavidus sp. 8B
TGTCGTGTTCCTGATCAAAAAGAAGGGCGCCCCCATCCTGACCCCGGTGAAGTAGCCGAGTCGTTCACGCAGGCACCGGCAACGCCGGTGCACCTTCCTGCGGGTAGGAATGGCTCCGCCGCAGTGTTCTTGCCGCGCGCCCTGTTTTCCAGAGGCGATCCGCCGGTCCGCACGCGACCGAGGGCGGCTCTCTGCCATTCGACGCAAGACGTGAGCAGGATCATGAGCATGTCGACAACGAATCCCTCGCGCCGCGATCTGCTGATCGCCGCATCGCCGGGCCATCGCCTGGGTAAGTGGCTCACTATCCTCTTGAGGGAAGACCTGATCTTAGCCCCCGCTTTGGGGCGCTCTCCCGCCACGGCGGCTGGGGTTTGAAGCGTGACTGCAGGAAGGAGAGGAACAGCTTGACCCGCGCCGACAAGCGCGCGCGGCTCGCGATCAGCGCCACAACGTCCGCATCCGGTAAGACCCAGTCGGGAAGCAGACGCACAAGGCGGCCGGAGGCCAGGCTTTCGGCCACGTCCCATTCCGACCGCAAGATCACGCCCTTGCCCTCGAGCGCCCATTGTCGGGCGACCTCGCCGTCGTTGGTGCTCAGGATCGCAGGCACGCGCACGGCGGCTTCAGTGCGCAGCTTGCGAAAGCGCCAAAGGGTCACGTCCTCATGGTTCTCGCGCAGCACGATGCAGTCGTGTCGCGCCAGGTCCTTGGGTTCATGCGGCGCGGGGCGGCGCGCGAGATAGCGCGGGGATGCGCAGAGCAGCCGCGAGTTCGGGGCGATCGGGTAAGCGACCATGCTCGAATCCGGCAGGCTGCCGATATGGACGATCAGGTCGAACCGATTGGCCTCTGCCGCGGACACGACGTCGCTGAGCGTCAACGACACCATCAGCTTGGGATGCTGTGTGTGGAAGTCAGCGATGGCCCCCGCCAGGTAGTGCCGGCCGAAGCCGAGCGGGCCGCAGACATGCAGCGTGCCAGCCACGTCACCCGAGCGCTCGCGCACCGTGTCAACCAGGGCATCCAGGTCCGCCAGCAGCGCGACGGCGCCGGCATGGAACAACTCGCCCTCCTCGGTCAGGCTGAAGCGCCGTGTGCTGCGGTGGGCCAGCTGGGTGCCGAGGTTCAACTCCAGCTGCTGTAGCCGCTGCGATACCGCCGAAGGTGTCACGTCCAGCCGGCGCGCCGCCTCCGCCAGGGAGCCGCTCTCGGTGATGGTGACAAAAAAGCGCAAGTCGTTGATGTCATGTGGCATGGCCCGAATGTTACGCCCGTCCCCCCCGCATCGTCGACTCCCGCGTTAGCACTCGGCCATGCTGCCGCAGCCGCGCTCCTCATACGGCGCGTCGCATCTAAGCACTTGTTCGTCTTGAAATGGGCGGAAGGAAACGCCCAACTGCCGCACGCGGTTGCGCATGCGTTCGATGTTGAGATTCATCCGCGCCTCGTCGAGCAGCAACGCGGGCGTTTCCAGTTGTTCCACCATTGGCATGTCAGCTCTGCGCTTCCTGCGGCTCGCGCGCCAGCACCCGCCCTGGCCGCGCGCCGGTCGACCGCCCGCCTTGCCAGACGAGGGCGCCGTTGACGATGACCGTATCGATACCATGCGCCGGAGCCATCGGCGCCTCGTAGGTGGCGGCCGCGTCGATGGTGTCGGCGTCGAACAGGGCCAGGTCGGCGAACGCGCCTTCCTTGAGCACGCCGCGGTCCTTCAGGCCGAAATTCTCCGCGGTGAGACCGGTCATCTTGCGCACGGCAGTCTCCAGGGGGAACAAGCCGAGGGTCCGGCCGTAGTGGCCCAGCACGCGGGGGAAACTCCCCCACAGACGCGGATGCGGAGATGCGTCGTGCGGCAGGCCGTCCGAGCCGATCATGACTTTGTCGTGCTTCAGGATGCGCTGCACGTCGGCTTCGTCCAGCCGAAAGTAAATCCCGCCCGCGGGGCTTAGGCGGCGGATCGCTTCGTCCTGGTCCACGCCCAGCTTTCGGGCGATGGCGTCTAGATCCTGCCCGGCGAATTCCGGGAGCGCCTTCGACCAGCTCACGATGACGCGAGTCGAACTGGCCGCGCGGTCTGCCGACAGGACCGTGGAGCCGGCGGTGTAGGGATAGCAGTCGATGCAGATCGGCTGAGTCGCCATGTTCCGCTCAATGAAGGACAGCGCTTCCTGCGACCGGCCCTTGTTCCTTTCGCCGACCACCTTGAGGTGCGAGATCACCACCGGCACGCCGACCTCGCGGCCAATGCGGAAGGTTTCCTCCAGCGAATCGATCACCCGGTCCGCCTCATCACGCATATGGGTGCAGTACACGCCGCCGAAAGCCGTGAGCGGGCCGCAGACGTCGATCACCTCCTCGGTCGGTGCCGCGACCGAGGGCTCGTAGAACAGGCCGGTCGAGACACCGATGGCGCCGGCTTCCAGCGCTTCGTACACCAGGCTGCGCATCTGCTCGATCTGCGCCCGCGATGCCGGCTGCTCCAGATCATCCACGGTCGCTACGCGCAGCGTGGTGTGACCCACCAGCAAGGCGCAGTTGGTGGCCGCGGGCTTGCCGCGCAGCGCCGCGATGTAGGAGGCAAATGTGGGGAAAGCGAACCAGTCGCCCTTCTCGTCGAGCAGGTTTAGTGGCGGCGTGACCGGCTGCGGGATCGGCCGTGGCATCGGCGCGAGCGAGATGCCGCAGTTGCCCGCGATTACCGTGGTGATGCCCTGGCTGACCTTGGGCGCCATGTCGGGGCTGGACAGCATCAGGCGGTCGTCGTGTGTGTGGGCGTCGATGAAGCCCGGGGCCGCGATGCGGCCTTTGAGGTCGATCTCCAACTCGCCGCGCGCGCTCCACAAATCGCCGATGCGGGCGATGCGGTCGCCGCGGATGCCGATGTCACCCGCGTAACGCGGCGCACCCGTGCCGTCCACGATGCTCGCGTTGCGGATCAGCAGATCAAATTTTTCGTGCATGGGACTTCCTAAAGAAACTTCCGTGGCGCACACCGGCGCTCACAACAGCGCGCCGCGCGCGGCAACCGGCCAAAGGGCCTCCACTCTGTCGCCGCGCACGCACACCAGTTCGTCGTAGAGATTGACGGTCGGGTCGCAGTGGCCCGGCACCAGCATCAGCGCTTCGCCCAGCGACACTGCGGCCGCATCGCCGGTGGCCAGGACGCCATGTTCGTCGGCGGCCTTCACATAGCGCAGGTCGGGCCGCTGCCAGACGGCGGGCATGCCCGAATCCACGCTCGACGCCTTCAGGCCGGCATCCACGATCGCGCGCTGCGGAGTCGCCCGGCTCATGACGGTCGTGCGCACGAACAATGCGTGCTCGAAAGGCACATCGCCCTCGCCGCGTTCGTTGTCGCCGTAGTCGCGGTCCAGGAATATATAGGAGCCTGCCTGGAGCTCGTTGAAGACGCCGCTGTCGCGTTCATGCAAGAAAGTGCCGGTGCCGGCGCCCGTGACACGCTCAACCGCGATACCGCAGGCCTCGATGGCGTCGCGCGTCATGCGCGCCGCCTCGATGGCCTCTTTGATAGACGCGGTGCGTTGCTGCGGCGACCGCAAATGCTGGGCGGGACCGTGGTAGCACTGCAGCCCGGCGAAGCGCAGTCCCGCGCTGCCTGTGATCTGCCGGGCCAGCTGCGCCGCCTCGTCGCCCGGCGCCACACCGCAGCGGTTGGCGCCGACGTTGACCTCGACGTAGACGTCGAGCGTGACGGCATGCGCCTGCGCGGCGGCGGCCAGCGCCTGCACCTGCCGCGGATGATCGGCCAGCACGCCGATACGCGCCTTGCGTGCGAGCAGAGCCAGGCGGCGCAGCTTGGCGTCGCCGATCACCTGGTTGGTGACCAGAATGTCGCCAATGCCCGCTTCCACGAACACGGCTGCCTCGCTGACCTTCTGGCAGCAGATGCCCACCGCGCCCAGCGCGACCTGCCGCAAGGCGATCTCCGGGCACTTATGGCTCTTGGCGTGGGCTCGCAGGCGCACGTTGCTGCCGCGCAATGCGTCAGCCATGCGCTTCAGATTGCGCTCGAACGCATCCAGGTCGAGCACGAGCGCGGGTGTGTCGATGGCAACGACGGGATCGCCAGGTTGGGCAGCTTTCCAGGGACTCATGGGGATTTCCTTCAATCGATCTTGGCGCCGGAGAACTTCACGATCTTGGCCCACTTGAGCGTCTCGCGGCGGGAGAGATCCAGGAACTCCTCGGGAGTGCCAGGCGCGATTTCCGCCCCCAGCAACTTGAATCGCTCTCGCACGGCGGGGCTCTCCAGCGCGATGCGGATCTCGCGGTTGAGGCGGGTGACGATATCTTTGGGCATGTGGGCTGGGCCGATGATTCCGCCCCACGCCGACACCTCGAATCCGGGCACGCCGGATTCGGCAATCGTGGGAAGGTCCGGATACGCAGCCGAGCGCTGCGCCGATGAGATGCCGAGCGCCCGCACCTTGCCCGTCTGGGCCATCGGCGCGGAAACCGGCGTGTTGATCATCATGAGCTGGATGCCACCGCCGATCAGGTCCGTGATGGCCGAGGTCGCCGCGCGGTAGGGCACATGCAGCATGTTGACGCCGGTCATCGCCTTGAAGAGTTCGACGCCCAGGTGCGCCGTGGTGCCGTTGCCATCCGATCCGAAGGCCAGCTTGCCCGGGTTCTTTTTCGCATAGGCGATCAGTTCGGGAACGGTCCTGACGGGCACGCTGTTGTTGACGATCATCATGTTGGACAGGCGCAGCGTGTTCGCGATCAGTGTCAGGTCCTTCTCGACGTCATATGGTACCGAGGGCAGCAGCGACTTGTTGGTCGCTAGCGAGACGATATTGCCGTAGGCCAGCGTGTAGCCGTCGGGTGCGGACTTCACCAGGTCCATGGTGCCGATCACGTAGGAGCCACCGGGCTTGTTGTCGATCACGATGGGCACGCCCAATTGCTGTGCCAGCTGTGGACCGAGGGCCCGCATCAACGCGTCCGGAGCACCGCCGGGAGCCGACGGCACGATCAGGCGGATCGGCTTGTCGGGATAGGCCGCGACGGCTGGCGCCGCGGCGACGGCCATGACGGCAAGGACGAAAATGGGGGGCAACAGGCGTCTAAACATGGCACTGGGTTCCTTTTGGCGGTAGAGCCGCCGGCTACCACACGCTTGCGACTTGCGTGTGAGCGAACGGTAAGCCTTCGCACTCAAAACAGAAACTAGCCCCAGCTACATTCAGTATTCAGCCGCGCTTACGAATAGCCGGTGTCGCAGCGTGCTAACTTCGGGATTCTTGGAGAAGCGGGACACCCCTGCCCTACGCTGCCGAAGGCGTCGCCCAAAACTGGAAACTATCTTCAATTGGTGAGTGCCGCGGACTTCGGGCCCAGGCCGCCGAACGGCTGGTGCGAGCGTGGCCATCCATGGCAGCACCCAGAGCATATGCACTTACTGAGCGAGGTCGTTGGGGTAGCTTTGATTTCGGTGCAATGTGCGACGGTTCGCAAGCCCAGCAGCAGCGCGGTCGGTGCCTCGTAAGCTGTTGATTAATAGAGGATTTCTGTTGGGTCATCATCAACCGCAAACGGCGTCATTGGGAGCTCGATTTCCCCAGGTCGCAGTGCAGCCGATGCTCCTTCGGATGCTCGAGCAGGCTGCCGCCGGCGCCGTGCACGATGCACTTCGGCTTGCCGGTAGTGATCAGCAAGGTGAAATTACACACTCAAAATGGTACTCACGATCTGTCGCGGTGAGCTGAGCGCGGGCATCATGCACCAGTGATCATGCGGCTCGTCGCCAATGCGCAACAAGCCGGTGTGTTGCCCCACATCGGCATCCACCTTTGGGTCCAGGTCGTAGAATCCCAGCTTGCGCCGAATGATTTCAGTGTCTTGCGGCTCGCCCCGCAAGAAGGTCCAGCCCGGCTTGACACCAAACTGCCTGGCATACGCCCTCAATACCAGCGGCGTGTCAAACTCCGGCCGCAGCGTGATCGAATACATGAAGATGTCGCGACCAACGCGCTTGCCCAAGGCCTCTTGCACGCGCACCAGGTTGGCCGTCATAGTGGGACAAAGTCCTTCGCCGCATTCAGTCAGCAGCATATTGATAACGACCAGCTTGCCCTTGATCAGATCATCGTAAAACCGCACCTTGCGACCGTCGTGCGTGTCGAGAATCGCGTTGGGAAAATAGCCTACGCGCTGGCCCGCGGCCCCCTGAGACTGAGGTGGGGCGGCGGCAAACACTGGGCTCAATGCGCCCGCGCCCAGGCCGCTGAGTACAAGACGTCTAGTTGTCATGATGGCATCTCCGCGTATCGGCCAGGGCCGCCCAACCTAGACCCAGTTTAGGGAACAATGTCAAAGCGCGACATCATCGCGTGGTCTTCGTGGATCAAGTTATGGCAGTGCGCCGGGTATTTGCCGAAGAAGTCTCTAAACCGAAAAAGCACGCGTAGTTCTTCGCCGGGGCCCACCACGAACATGTCCTTGCGTCCCCGCTCGTGCGGCGGCGGCGGCTTGCCATTGCGCGACAGGATCCGTCCTTCCTCAAGATGAAGATGGAATGGATGCGACCAATCCCCATTTGATTGCATCACCCAGATCTCAGCGGTGCCCTGTTTGGGAGATGCGCTCGGCCGCTCGGGGTCGAAAATTTCACCGTTAATGGTCCATTGCCCGTTGGATCGATCGAGTCTGACCGTTCTGGTCTTGACCACCTCCGCAAGATTGACAGGAGGCAAATCGCGCAGCTTTGCCGGCACAAGGCTCGTGTCCGGGCTGGCCGGCTCGCGCTCGACATCGAAACGCAGGATTTGCGTACCCGGTAACAGGATATTGCCGGTTGGTCCCCTGCCATTGACTTGCTCCAGGCGGTTGACTAGAAATAATTGACTGCCCAGCGGATACCGGGAAAAATCGATCACAATGTCCGCGCGCTCGGCCACGCTTAACCTGACTTTCTTCATGCTCAACGGCGCCGGCAGCAGATTGCCGTCGTTCGCAATATACGTGAATGCCTGGTCAGCTCCGTTGTAGCTTAAATAGAATTCATAGAAGCGTGATGGCCCGCCATCGAGCAGGCGGAAGCGATACTTGCGGCGTTCCACCGAGAAGAATGGCTGCACTTTGCCGTTGACGCAAAATTTGTCCCCCAGGATGCCATCGCTATTAAATTGGTCGAAAAACAAGAAACCGCTGGAATCGAATTGCTTGTCCTGGAACACCAGCGGGATGTCATATACGCCCACGCCGCTGGGCAAGCGTAGTGCGTTCGGGCTGGTGTCATGTTCATTGCCGGAATCGATGTCATCAAACAGCAGATAAAAGCCGGTCAAGCCTTTGTACACATTTTGCGCGGTAAAATCGATCCGGTGATCGTGATACCACAACGTGCCTAAGGCTTCGCGCGGATCACCGCCCGCGTATATATTCGGGTAATGGTGGTCTTTGTAGCGGCCTGGATTCGTCAGGAAACCTCTGGGGTCAACTTTTGCCGCACTGTACCAGTCGCCGGGGAAACCATCGCTTTCGGACGCGGTATGCCCATTATGGAGATGGGTGGAGATCTCCGGCATGCCGAATCCGACATGGTTCAATGGCAAGTCGTTGTAGATGCGCACCAGCGCTGGCTCGCCGTAGCGGGCCACGAACGTGGGGCCAGGGAGCTTGCCGTCATAGCCCCAGATAGGTTGCGTCGGCAACTCCGGGTGGAACGAATGCAGTTCTTCTCGCACGTGCAATGCGTAGAATTTCTTAGGCAAGAATTCGTCCCATCGCTGATGCGCCACGCGTCCGACCTCGCCCACACCGGGGTTGATGCCTGGTGCCGGATCAAGTGCCGCCACCGACTTGGGAGGAGACACCGGCAACGAGACGACAAAAGGGGTCGTCGGTGGGCTGCGCGGGAGATCGGACGATCCGCCGTCTTTTGCAACTGATGAACCTGGTTGCGCGCAGAGCAGTCCCGCGCCTGTTGTGGCAACGCCCAATTTCACCAGTCGGCGACGACCCGTGTCCGAGGGCATTCCGCCAGGGACCTTGGACATAGCCCGTTCCTCCCCGCCATCGTTGATGTTTCGCACTGCCGCTCCACCCCGGCAGCGTTGTTGCTTTAATGAAGGTCCGGCCGCTCCTGGGTACACCGGGGCCATCGACTCCTCGGCCTATTTACCCTCGGCCTATTTACCCTCGGCCTATTTACCCTCGGCCTATTTACCCTCGGCCTATTTACCCTCGGCCTATTCACCTGACCATCGGCACGATTCATCAACCGAATAGGCCCTTATAGCTGTGCCCCGACACCTAATCATTTGTTGAATGTTCGCGCCTTGTCCATCCTTCTGATAGATGAGGAATGTATGCGAACATTGCCGGCACCTGCGGAAAGCTTTCGTCGGTGGTTGAACGTCTGTTGTCCAGGGACGTGCTAGCTCATGGAAATCCGCTGTCGTCGCTGACCACGACGATCTTCTCACGGATCTGTGCTTCCGCACGGACCCGCACAGCTTCGGATCGATGATTCAATGCAAACAGAAGTCATATGAACCCATTTCTCATACATCCGTCAGGAGGATGGCGCAGGCAAAGACAATCAATAAATGATTGGGTGTCGGCGAGCGCTATAGGGAACTTCTCGGCTATTGATGAATAGTGCCGATTGCCTGAAGGCGGCACGCTGACGTCGGGGCGGCAGGACGTCTATTAAAACAACAACGCTATCTGCGAGTGCTGGCGGTGCCCGGCGCAAAGGATGGTGCGGGGAGAATTGCGATGCCTTGCGAAGCGGCAAGACGGCTTGCTTCAGGCCGCCTGTCACTACGGCTAGCCATTGTCTCGAAAAGGAGGAGTCCCATGTTCAATTCCAGAGTCGTGTCACGGTCCAAATACGGCCGCGGGCAAATCCTCAAACTCGGGGTCGACCGCGCGGGCGCGGGTTTCGACGTCAGGCTGCTGGTCTGCTTGTTTCCGTGCTTGCCGGAAGCCGCGCACGCGCACATTAAGTGGTTCGCCAATGTCGATTTGCACAATACGCCCAGGTCGCCGTTTGCTGTAATGGACTCCTCGCCCTTTCTCGCGCTTGCGACAGCGGCCGTTGTCGTGATGGCAGCGGTCGCGTTAATCGACGCGTGGCTGGCACCCGGCAGGACTTCTGGCAAGTTCCCCGCGGCACTGATTGATCTCGACATCGGTGACAAGGCAACGACCATCATGCGCCTGGGAATGGCGGCGTTCCTTGTTGCCATTGTCTGGTTCTTCAGGGAGACGCCGGTCGTCCTTACACCCGAACTGAAGGCGAACGCATGGTGGCTTGCGCCCTTGCAACTTGGCATTGCGGTGGCCGCTGCAAGCGGCCGGTCCGCGCTTGCAGGGCTCGGCATTGCCTTGCTCTACGGCTACGCCGTCGCGACATTCGGCGTGTTTCATCTGCTCGACTATCCGATTTTCATCGGCATTTCCGTTCTTCTGTGCGCGACGAAAGCCGATGCGGGCCGGCGGCAAGCCGCGCTCAATGCGCTGCGGATCGCTACCTCGCTCACCCTGATGTGGGGCGGTGTCGAAAAATGGCTGTATCCAGAATGGACATTTCCCCTGTTATGCGGCAGCGGGCGCGCCTTGCTGATGGGATTCAGCCCGGACTTCTTTATGCAAAGCGCCGGATTCGTCGAATTCTGTGCCGCGTTTGCGGTCCTGGCGGGCGGCGTCGCCGCACGGATCGCCGCTGTCTTCCTGATTTCCATTTTTGCCGCTGCGATTCCGCTGTTCGGTATGGTGGATGCCGTCGGCCACGCGCCGTTCCTGCTGGCCCTTGCCGTGTTGGCCTTGACTCCGAACCCGCTGGCCTTGCATCGTGGGCACCCTGGCAATGCGTGGCGCAACGCGCGCCGTTGGACAGTGGTTTTTACCGGCACGATCTGTAGCTTACCGGCGATTTACTACAGTGGCCATCGGATCGCCTACGGCCCCATCAATGCCAGCGTGCTGGAAGCGCTAGGCGTCGTTGCGCTGTTCGCGGCGCTCGCATCGCTCCGCCTTGCGGGGGAGAAAATCCACAACCTGATTTTTGATGAGATTTGAAGGGGTAAGCGGAACTGCCGAGCCACTGTTCCACCTCAGACGCTTCGACTTCCGCGAAGTCCTGTCCATCCACACCCGGCGCGCCCTTGTTGGCGCGGCATTGGGCATAGGCGTGAACCAGAATGTCGTCGCGGCTGATCTTGTCGTATAGGGCGTAGAAGCAGCAACCGGCTTCTGCCTTCGCTTTCGCGTGTAACGCCATCTGCGGCTTCTGAACACTGATAGGAGTTGACAGGTTGCCTAACCTCCAGTCCCTCACTACGTCTTGCGTTTGTCTTGAACTGAGGCCCCTTCCCTCCACCGGCATTACCCGGCTTCCCCGGTACTACGATCCTCTCCGCCACCCCACGACGTCCGGCCTGTCCCTCACGGGGTCCGGTTGATCATCCCTGACGACCGCCAAGGGGCTTCCCGTGTGCGCGCGCTTTCCTTAGGGGCACGCAGCTGCTTGGCGGAGGTCAGGCGTTTGATTCACCACAGCGAAGTACGCGACGAGCTCTCCGTCGCCCATCGGCTGCGGATCCTTGATGAAAATAGACTGATCACAATTTCAAGTTCTTTTCAGTTCTTCTTCGCATCCCGGACCGTAGCAGTGGATGCCTTACCATCCACGCCATGATTTCGCGGGTGAGCTGGCAATTCGCTCTCAGCTATTTTCCCGGTATTCGCGGGGTTAATGCATGAACATTCTGGCTCCGAACTCCCGGGGCTATCTCTGCATGCAGCTCGCTCACCGTTTTTACAAACAATCGAGCATCGTTGATCATAATTGGTGTTTGTTGCGTAACAAGCCGGCTGCGCCCATGTGTTACCAGACCATGCCGCGACGAGAACTATGCAGACGTATTGGAGGCGGATTTTCATTGCAGGCGCCTTTCTAAGCTGTTGCGTTTATCGAGTCTAGGCCATCGCGATAGAAGTGTGTGACAAGCTCGTGCAAATCCCCACAGCCGAACGGTGCTCCAGCTCGTCACTCTGTAACGACAGCCGCGCGCAGCGCACGACGGCCGAGCCAGCGCAATGCCCGCAACCAGCCCGTTCACGTCAGCGCGCACTATGTAGTGTGGCGCGACGGTGAGTTGGTACAGATGGTTCGCAACAACGACGTCGCCTGGCATGCCAATGTGCTCAATGGCTACAGCATCGGGATCGATGCATGTCGCCAACACGCGCGGCCTCCTGCCCACCGAAGAGGAATACCGCGGGTCGGCGGCACTGTTGGTCTGGCTGTGCGGTCAGCACGGCCAGACCAACGATCGCACCAACATTCTCGGCCATGCCGAGCCCGACCCGCACACCAGCCACCGCGATGTCCTCGTCGTCAGACAACTGGCAAAACTGTCGGGCAAGGCGTGGATGCGCTGACCGAAGCTCCAAGTGGCGCTGGTTACCCTCGCCGAAAGCCTGGCGACGGGCCGCCGCTGGTTCCGGACGCCTGTAAAAACAGAGTCTTAAAATTTTAACGCTTCCGTGGAATAAACCATGGAATTGTCGCGTTTACGTTGGTATCAGCGTTGACTCCGTCGGCGACCCGCGCCAGCGCTGTCATGACCCGGACGGAACTACTGCCATGAACCGTGCATTTTTGTTTGCCTTGCGTATTGGCGCGCCGTTCATCCTGTCGGTGATGGCGGCAGTCGCGGCGGTTAGGGCCCAGCCGAGTTACAGCGGCGGCATCCTCGTCAACGCCGACGGGATGACGCTGTATGTGTTTGATCGTGACGTGGCGGGCAGCGGCAGGAGCGCCTGGCGTGGACAGGGCACCAACCTTTGGTTGCCGGCCCGGGCCAAACCAGAAGTCACGGCGGTTGAGCCGTTCTCTATTCTGGAACGCGAAGACGGCACCAGACAGTGGGCCTACAAGGGGAAGCCGCTCTATCTCTACGCGGGCGACCGCAGGCCGGGCGAGCGCTCCGGGGACAATTTCAAGAACATATGGCACATCGTCAGGAACTGAGCACCGACGGCGCCCTGCGCCGGTCTGCGTAGTCACGGCTCCTACTTCTTCCCTCTTGCTGGGCGCGGAGAGGGCAGGCGCTCGCCGTACCAAATGCACTCAAAGAGCGCGCGCCTTGGTACAGCGACTGGAGCAGATTGCGTTCATGGTGGTCCGCTTCGATTGCACCACAACAACGTCGCCATATCGCAGGAGGCTCTACCCGCGGCAGGTAACCGGTTCGGGCGCGGCACCCCGCCGCCCCGAAACCAGCGTATCAAGGCACGGATGCTCTCACCGCGCCATTTACTTTATTCTGCAATTCTAGGTAACCGAGCAGCGCGGCCACATCGTCACCGCCCAGCCCCAAGTTGGGCATGCGGATCTGCTTGTACTGCTGGAACAGGCGGGCAGCAGTCGGGTCCCCCTCGGCGCGCACCTTGTCCGGTTCGGTCACATACCGGGTCAGCCAGCGCCGGTCGCGGCGCGTGGTAACGCCCTGCAAGTCAGGTCCCAGCCGGTCGCCGTGGCCAACCGTATGGCAGGCCGAACAGCGGCTCTGGAACAGAAACTCTCCGCGGCCCACCAACAGCGGCCTCGCCTGCGCGTAGTCGGTTGTTGGCTTTGCATTGCCCCAACCCAGGAAATTGGTGATCGCAGTGGCAAGGAACTGTGGGTTGTCTATAGCAGAATGCCGCATCCACTGCCCCGCCGGCACATTGCCGACCATCAGCGTTGCACTATGGCCATCCTTCGTCTCCGGGTCATTGGCGCGTGAGAGGCCCAGCTTGCGCGCGATCAGCCGGATATCTTCGTCTTTGCCGGACAGGAACAACCAGCCGGGGCCGACACCGAACTTCTTCGCATAGGACTTCAATTCGGCCGGTGTATCCCAGGGATCGATGGCGATGGAGTAGAAGTAGATGTCGCGCCCCATCCGGTCGCCGAACATCTTCTGCACCTGCACCAGCTTGGCGGTTTCGAGCGGGCACACGTTCGCGCAGCTTGAGTACACGAGGTTGATGGCGACCGCCTTGCCCTTTAGCAAATCGTCATAGAAGCGGACCGTCTTGCCATCCTGGGTTTTCAGCAGGACATTGGGGAAGTAGTCGGCGCCCCATGGGGTTTCGGCGTGCACGGGGGCGGCGGCAGTCAGCGCCGTCGCCCCCAGCGCCGCTGCCAGACGGCGCCAGTACCGGCTTATCGACATATTGCTCACCTCATCAGTTGGAACGCTCCGGGCGATCGGTGCCGACGGCCATGGTCTTCGACGTCTTCCCGGTTGCGTACAGCTTGAATGACGCCGTGGCCGATCGGGCCGACAGCGGTTCGCCATCCGGGTAGTACGGAAAACTGACCTCAATCGTTTCGGCCGTGTTCAGCCTGCGCTGCAGGCCGGTGGGACTGTCCACCCGATAGGCGGTCCCGCTCTCCTCGCCCCGGGCGGTGACCGCGGAAAAATCGAATGCGATCTCCGCTACCGGCGGCGCCTGTGGCGCGGTGATGACCGTGGTCTCGATCACCACCATGCCCGAGAACACGATGCTCTCCTGATCCCCCTGCATCTTCCCCGCCACCGGCAAGGCGGCGGAGTAGGTGGGCGGGTCGGCCGCGGCCGGCCCGCTGGTGCCACCCAGCAGGCCCGCGACACCCAGCCACAGCGCAAGGGTACCGGCTCGCAGCAGCGGCGGCCGGTGTCCATGCTGGTTCCTCATGATTCGCTCCGTTTCAGTTTGCGTTGTTTGCTGCCGGGCTCCCGCGAGCCCTATAGCGCGGTCTTCAGGACTTCAACCGGGTCCTGGAAGGTCACGCCCTGCGGTGTCGGGATGGGCGTGGGCAGGGGGCGCAGGAACGGCTTGCCGGAATCGTCGATTTCCCAGCGCAGCAGCATGGCGTTGTCCTCGTGCACGGTGTTATGGCAATGCTCCATAAACATCCCGCCCCAGTCGCGGAACTGCATCGTGATCTTCAGACTGCCGCTCGGGTGCAAGCGGTAGACGTCCTTGCGTCCCTGCTCCCAGGCGGGCACCTTCTGGGCGCTGCCATCGCGCTGGAGAATCTGTCCTTCCTCGAAATGGATGTGCAGCGGATGGTCCCAGCCGCCGCCGCCATTGACCAGGTTCCAGATCTCCCGGGTGCCCGCCCTGGGCGCGGCGGAAACCCGCCCATAGTCGGCGTTCAGCATCTCGCCGCCATCGGTGCGGATGCCCCATGGACCGAAGAAGCCCGATACCGACTTGCCCGTGGTCTGCTTGCCTCCATCGCCCAGGAGGAAGGTACGCTCGCGCGCCACCGGAATCTTGGACAGGTCGGGATTCGGAATCAGGGTCGCCGGCACGCGGCTGACATCGGGCACCGGCGGATCCCGCATCACGCGGAACTCGAGAATCGGTCCGACGCAAGTATCCTTCGACTTGCCAGACAACGCTTCTCCCAGTGTCATGTCATGCGCCACGCGCTTGCCGTCGTCGTGCTCGGCGAGGTTGACCAGCTGCACCCGCGCCCCATTGGTGTAGCGGGAGAAGTCGATCACGATGTCGTAGCGTTCGGCGATCCCCATCTCGTCGAGCTGGGACAGCACCACCGGCCGCGGCAACAGGTTGCCGTCGTTGCCGATCTGGATCATGGGCGAGCTGTCGCTCAGCATCAGCTTGAAAAAGCGCGATACCGAGGCGTTGAGGATGCGGAAGCGATACTTGCGCCGCTCCACTTCGAAGTACGGCTTGAACACCGCGTTGACCGTTATCTGGTCGCCAAGGAAGCCATCGAGGTTGAAGATGTCGAACTGCATCTGGCCGTCGCGATCCCATGCCTTGTCGCACAGCATCAGGTTGACGTCGTAGTCGAGATTGCCCCAGTCCTTGGATCGCCCGCTCGGCAGCCGCAGGTTCACGCCGTCGTTGATGGCCTCGTTGCCGCGGTCCAGCGCGCTGTAAATGTTCATCATCGCCGCTATCCCCTTGTACACATTCTGCGACGTGAAGCTGAACATATGGTCATGGAACCAGTGCGTGCTCATGGTTTCATGCCAGTCGCCGGGAATTTTGGTAATGCCGCCGTTGCCGTCCGGGGTACCCGCGCGCGGGTCGCTGGCCGTGGTGTTCATGCTGCGGAACCCGGCAAGCACCAGCGGCCAGTGATAGTCGTAGAACTGGCCCGGGAAGAAGAATGCCCCGGTGAAACCATCGTTTTCCGCGCCGTGATGTCCGTTGTGCTCGTGCGTCGAGATGGTGTGGATACCGAAGCCGCCGTTCTCGGTGCGATCGTAGGACAGCTTATTGTGGTGACGGAACAGGATGGGCTCGCCGTAGCGAGCCAGGACCAGCTTGGGCGGGAAGGTACCGTTGAAGGTCCAGAACTTGGTGGATTGCTGGTCCGGCATGCCATGCTGGAAGCAGGTCTGCACCTGCTGGGCCGGATCGATGCCGCAGTTCAGGCGCGAGTCCACGTCCGGGCGATAGAGCAGATTGTGCGAGATGCCGCGCTGCTCGACCTCATAGGCCACTTGTGGCGGGAACAAGTCCCAGCCCTGATGTGCCCAGATGGGGCCCGGCGGGCGCCCTTCGATCGGCCCCAGGCCCCCACCCAGTGCGGACGGCACCGCCTGCATCGTCGTGTTGGCCTCGTGCGTTGGCGTAGGACTCAGGGCCGATACCGGCTTACGCGGCAGCACGTCCATGCGCGGCATGGGCTGCGTGAATGGCACGACCCCAAACAGCGGGCTCGCCGGAATGCCCGTGCTGCTGGCGCTGCTGGTTCCGCCGCTGCCGCTGCCACTGCCGCCCTTGCCCCAGGCCGGTCCGACAAACGGGTTCAGCCCGTGCTTGCTTGCCACCATGCCTGTTACGGTCACGAGACCCCATTTCAGCAGTTCGCGGCGCGAGACCTTCCCGTGCGACAGCGCCTCGACGATCTCCAGCCGGTTCTTCCGTGCATTTTCCGCTTTGCGGACTTCGTCCGCCGGTGCGTCTTTCGGTAGATACAACATGTTGTTTTACCCCCATCTATCGTTTTGATCCCTTCTCCAGCAGGGCCTCCCCGTGCAAGCTTTGCTACTTCTCTTCACCCGCCCGGTAAGACGGAACTCGATGTCTTCCGGTCGTGGTTTCCGGGGGCGGCCTGGCATCCGCCCCCGGGGCTACTTGCGCGCAGCGCCTTTCAGCGGATGCGCGTGAGCTGTGTCGGCGGGCTGCTGCCACCCAGGTTCGACTTCACCACCAGGCCCTCGCCCGGGCCTGGCTGCGGCGCGCCAACCAGCGCCAGCGTGTAGTTCCCGCCGCCGTTGTTGGTCATGGTGTTGCCCAGGGTGGCGGGATCGAACAACCGGCCGCTGGTGGTGCGGTATGGCTGCAGGGTCAAGACCACTTTGGGGCTGACGACCGACGAGACCGCGGTCACGTCCAGCCGTTGCTTCGCGATGCGGTAATCGGCGACGGTGATGGTGTCGGTGTCCGGTGCCGGCGTGAAGGTGACGATGGCCGTGACTGGTGCCGACTTCGCGTTGCTGACCGTATCGGTGGCGATGACGGTGAAGCCAAGCACGTCGTTGGCGGTCTGGCCCACAGGCAAGGCGTGGCTCACCGTCATGCTCGCGCTGCCGCTGGGCTGGTTGAACGGCTGCGGGGGGCCGCTGGTCTGCGTCCAGCTATAGCTGAGCTTGTGGGCACCTGTGCCCACCGCGGTGAGGACCACCGTCGATCCGGACGGCACCGTCAGCGGCGCGACCGGGTTGACGAACGGCACCGCCGCCTGCGCGGGCGTGACGGTGACCGTCATGGCCGAGGTCGCCTTCTGGCCATCGCAGCCGACCACGTCGAGCGCGAACAGCAAGGTGTTGGTGGCCGTCACCGTCGGTGCGTTGAAGGTCGGGTTGAGTACTGTGGCCGACGGTGCCAGGGCGATGCCCTTGGGCGGTGTCCATTGATAGCTCAGCGAGCCCGAACCGCTGGCGGTGCCATTCAACTGCACCTTGGTCGCGCCCGACTGCACCGTGATGTTGGCGCCGGCACTGGCTTGGGGCGGCGTGCACGAGCTCGGCTGGCTCGAACCTGGCCAGGGCTTGAGCGGCCCCGCCACCACGCCGCTGGACGAGCTGTAGCCGCCCTTGGCCAGAAACGGTATGGTGGCGAAACTGATCGGGGGCGGCGTCACGCCGGGGAAGCTCTCCTGGAACAGGTATTCCAGGATCGGGGCGTGGTACTGGCCGGGCACCAGGCCATTCTTCAGCGGCGTGGCGCTTGCGGGCGTCCAAGCCCCTTCGATGACAGCGCGCACTTCGCGCGTGGCCGGCAGGAAGGTGTTCTCTTCCAGCGGGCCGAAGCAGAAGTTGAATGTGGCCACCAGCCCCGTGCAGGGCGGCCGGAAGCGCCAGCGGCCCTTGACTGTGCCGGTCGGCGCGCCGGGATCGACGCCGACGATGCCCCAGTCACGGTCGGTGGTGGTACCGTCGGGCGCCACGTCGACGCCATACAGGTGGATATTGCGGCTGGGGTCGGTGGTGAAGCCCTCGAAGCGGGTCCGCACCACCGCCTCCATGTTGGCCGGCACGATGATGCCGCCATTGCCCAGGATCGTCACGTCGATCGCGACATAGGCGGGATCGGTAAACGGCGCGGTGAAGATGCCGAGATTGGCAATGAGCGTATGGGCGGAAACGTAGGTCGAATCGGTGGTGGTGTAGGGACCTTGCACGCCGCGATCGCTCACCAGCGTGCCCGAGTAGGTGACGTGGTCACCGACCTCGAACGGCGCCATGATGCGCGGGTCCGGCAACTGCCCCGCGGCCAGCGACGCGGGATCGGGCATGGTGAAGTTGCTGGCGAACTGGCCGCTGACATCCTTTGGCCGGTTGCCTTGCGGGCAAGCGTCGTCGTCAGCCTGGCGGCTCGCATCGACGCGCGGCACGCACATCGGGTAGCCCGTGACGCTGCGGATGGTCGGGTTGTCGGCATCGATGGTGAAGCGCCGGTCGGGCGACGTGGCGCGCCCGAAGCGGCCACCGGGATCGTTGACCCGCACGCGAACGCCGGGCTTGCTGGCATCCAGGACGTTCTGCGGGACGCCGCTGCCGTCGCGCACCAGCCGGCCGCCGACCCGCATTTCGCCACTCGCATAGTCGATATAGTTGATGAAGCCGGTGCCGCTGTTGAGGGACTGCTGCGAAATGTAGACCAGGCCCGCAATATAGACATCGCCCACCTGGTTGCCGATCACATGCGCCTCGTAGCTGCTGATCGGCGCTGGCGAATCGGCCAGCGCCATCCCGGTGGCAACGTTCGTGTACGGCGCCGGGGCCTGGGTAAACAGCTCCTTCCACGTCAGGGAGTTGGCAGGGAGGATCACGATGGTGCTGGACGGGATCACGATGGTATGGCCATTGACCCGCATCTTGCCGCCGCACAGCGCGTCGCCGCACGCGTCCAGCGTTGCCTCCTGGATATAGCCAAGGACATCGAACTGCGCGTCTACGCCCGGCGCGGGCGCCTGTGCCAGCGCCGGCGGCGTCACGAGCAAGGACACGGACAGCAGAGCCCACTGGAAAAGAGCGCGCCATGCGCGGCCGGGTACCCCTGCCGCGCCAGATTGCCCGGCGCGCTTCACGGCGCCGGTGATTGCTTGGTGTAGAGCTGACATGCTGTGGCCTCCCTGTTTGCCATTCAGCTGTTCATTGCGTTCGCGGCTCAGTGCGCGAACGGGCTCAATTCGAGGAACGTCTGCAACCCAGTGCGCGTGCCTTCGGCACCCACTTCGCGCTGGCACTGCATCAGGTCGATGGCGGAACCCTTGCGGCCGTCCTGCGCCACCGCCTTGGACCCGCCCTGATGGCCGCTCGGTATGCAGATCGACGGGTGATCGAATGGCGCGCGGCTGAACCGGACCCGGTCATCCGACAACGACAGCAGGAAGGCCACCAGGTCCTGCTTTTCGCTCTCGGTCATTCCAATCGGTCCGACATGGAAGTCGAAGTTGTCGCGATTGGCATAGCTGAAGTCGCCGCCGCGGTTGTAGAAGTCGACCACCTGCATCAGCGTCGACTTGCCGCCGTTGTGGAAGTACGGCCCCGTGAACTCGACATTGCGCAGGCCGGGCGTCTTGAAGGCGCCGTCCGCGACAATGCGCTGTCCCTGGGGGAAGGGGCTGCCGCCAAAACCGTTGCCAAGCAGCGCGCTCTTCCCAAGCTGCGCCATGCGCGTTTCCGACAGCGGGTTGCCATAGGCGTCGTTGCCGCCGAGGCCGATGTCCTCGTGGGTCGGCCGCACGCCGATGTTGTAGAAGCCGGTGTCGTAGATGCCGACTGCGCCATCGCCCATGGTCATTCGTTCCACCCGCTGGTTCTGCACATTGTTGAAGGCAGCATTGGTGGTTTCCGGGCCGCCATGGCAGCTGATGCAGCGGCCCCGATCCTGGAACAGCATGAGCCCGCGCATCTGCTGCGCCGTCAGCGCGGTGCGGTCCCCTTCGGCGAAACGGTCGAACGGCGTGTCGTCGGCAACCAGCGTGGCTTCGTACATCTGGATGGCGATGCCGAAGAACAGCGCGAAGTTGGCCTCCATCTGGTTGGTGACCAGGTTGCGGCGTATCCGTTTGAAGTCGAACTCGAAGTCGATGTCATCTTTGCGGCGCTGTTTCAGCAAGTCCATCGACTTGAAATTTAGCGCATGGGAACCGGGCAGGTTGAGCGTTGCCATTGACGCCCAGTACTCCGGCCGGAACGCCTTCTTCACCAGCTCCGCGTAGGTGGGCGCGCGCACGGCAAACGCCCCGAGCACGCTGTCGCGCGGCGAGATGGTCTGGTCGGCCAGAAGGCGCTCTTTCAGCAGCTTTTGTCCCAGGTCGATAAAGGCGCGCCCCTGGCAACTCATTTCGGTTCCGCTCATCGGCGGGCCCGACGCCTGCGATGCCAGCGACGACGATGACAGCGACACCGACACGTTGCGCATGACGCCCTTGTCGAATTTCCACACCAGCGGCTGGGTGTTGCGCATGCCGAAGGGGTCGCCGCCGTTGAACACGTTGTTGGCCCGGCCGTCCCAGAAGTTGCGGAAATTGAATACGGCATTGATGGCGCTCGGGGTGTTGCGCGGGGGGACGCGCCGCGTGTTGACGCCGTTGATGTCAAAGCCGGTACCGCCGTGCAGGACGGAATCCGTGACGTTGGTGCAATCGTCGGTCTTGCCGTTCCCACGGACGCCGTCGAACTTCGCCGTGAAGACGCCCTGCGACGACACAACGTCATTGATGTCGGAAATGATGGTGCCCGCGTCGTCGATGTCCGCGTGACGCGTCAGCGGGAAATCCGCCGCGCGCAGCGTATAGTTGGGGCCGGCTTGCGAGCCGCCGATCTGGAAGGTCTGGTCGTTTGCCAGCAGCCCCGGGTTGATCTGGTTGGTGATGCGGTGGTCGGCACCGGCATGGAAGTGGCAACTGGCACAGGCCATGCGGTTGTCGCTGCCGACGCGGGTCTCCCAGAACAGGGCCTTGCCAAGCTGTATGGCCGCGTTCTTGTCGCGCACGAACTCGGCCAGCTCCTGGTCGGTCGGCCCCGGCACCGCTACTTTCTTCAGGGATCCCAGCGGCCGTTGCACCGGGAAAATCTGCGGTGAAGACTGGGCATGCAACAGATGCATGCCGGCCAGCGGCAGTCCAAGCACCGCGCCGGCAAGACCCAGCACGACCCAGCGCACAGTGCGGCTTGCCCGCCCTCGCCAGGAACAGTCGTTGTGATGCGCCTCGATCGCGGCTTGCGCCGGTTCTCGCGACGATACCTCCCCTATACCATTGCTGGTCTGGTCCATAACCCCTTCTCCCCGTGTACGCTCGGTGTCCGCTTATCGGCAGCGAACCTTGGCGCAATTCTTATGTCCCCGGGCAGGTCCCCGGGATGCGTCTTGCGCGCATCCCGGGGCGTGCCCTCACCTGCTTAGCGTATGCGCGTCAGTGCGGTCGGTGCGCTGGTTCCTCCTATGCTGGATTTCACGGTCAGCGGCGTTGCCGGCGGTGACGCGGGTTGCGGTGCCCCGACCAGGACCAGCGTGTAGGTCCCACCGCCGGTATTGGCCAGCGTGGCGCCGAGTGCGCTGGGGTCGAACGTCGCGCCCGAGGTCGTCTTGTACGGTTGCAGTGTCAAGACGAGGTTCGGGTTGACGATGGACGACGTGACCGTCAGGTCGACGCGCTGTTTCGCCGTACGGTACTCAGCAAGCGTGATGGTGACCGCATCCGGCTGCGGCGCCACCGTCACCGTGACACTGACCGGCTGCGATACCTGCCCGCCGTCGTTAGCCGTCACGGTAAAGGTCAGCACATCGCTGGTTATCTGCCCCAACGGTATCGCACGCGTGAACTTGATGGACGCGCTGCCTGGAGGCTGCTGCGAGAACGCCTGCGCGGGACCAGCCGTCTGCGTCCACGTGTAGGTCGTGGCAGCCGAACCGCTGCTGGTCGCAGTCAGCGTGACGGGCGTGCCGGAGGTGACCTTCACCGGTGCGATCGGGTTGATCACAGGGACCGGATGGCTGGGCGGCAGCACCGTCACGGTGACGGTCGACGTGGCAGTCTGGCTCTTGCAACCAGTGACCGTCAGGCGGAACACCATCGTCTGGGCGGAACCACCGCTTGGAATCACCGGCGCGTTGAAGGTCGGGTTCGGCGACGTCGGGTTGGTGATCACCGTGGTCGACGGCGACACCGCAGTCCACGCGTAGGTGAACGGCCCGGTACCTGTTGCGCTTCCCGTCAGCGGCACCGACGTCGCGCCGGAGGCGACACTGAAGTCGGCGCCGGCGTTGGCGGTCGGGGCCGTGCAGGACCCCGGCGCCTGCGCGCCAGGCCATGGGTTGAGCTGGCCCGCGAGGGTACCGGCGGAGGACGTGTACCCCCCCTGTGCCAGGAAGGGAATCGTATCGAAGTTGTTGGGCGGCGGTGGCGTGCCGGGTGTGTTCTCCGGGAAGATGTACTCCAGGATCGGAGCGTGATACTGCCCTGCCATCAGGCCGTTCGCACCACCGGTAGCCGCCTGCAGGGTCGCGGGCGTCCATGCCCCCTCGATCACCGCGCGGACTTCGCGCGTCACCGGTATGAAGTTGCCTCCGGAAGGGGGCGTGCAGGCCTTGACGCTAGCCACGGTGGCCGTACACGGTGGCCGGAAGCGCCAGCGCCCCTTGACCGGGCCCGTCGGTGGGCCCGGGTCGACAGCGATCGTGCCCCAGTCGCGATCGCTGGTGGTGCCGTCGGGGTTGACGTCAATCCCATAGAGATGGATGTTGCGGCTCGGGTCGGTGGTCATGCCCTCGAAGCGGGTGCGAATGGCGGCTTCGCCCGCGCCGATCACGGTCAGGCCACCGGTGCCGAGGATGGTGACTTCCACCGCAACATAGGCCGGGTTGGTGCCGGGGGCGGTATAGATAGCCACATTATTGGTGATCGTGTGCGCGGACACATAGGTGCCGGCGCTGCCCGCCGGGTACGAGCCGCTGGTACCGCTGTCCGTGACCAGCGTACCGGCATAGGTGACGTAGTCGCCCACCTCGAACGGCGCCATGATGCGAGGATCGGGCAGTTGCCCGGCGGCCAGCGTGGCGGGTGCCGGCATGGTGAACGCGCTCACGAAGTTCCCGGTGCCATCCTTCGGCCGGTTGCCCTGCGGGCACAAAGCGTCGGGGATCACGGTCAAATCGTTCGGATTGGTCCGTGGCAGGCACATCGGGAAACCGGAGGTGCTGCGGATCGTCGGATTGTCTGGATCGAGCGTGAAGCGCTGATCCGGTGTTGCCACGCGGCCGAACCTACCGATCGGATCATTGATGCGCACGCGCGTGCCCGGGTTATTGCCATCGAGCACGTTCTGCGGCACGCCGGTCGTCAGGTCAACATTCAGCTTGCCGCCGATGTACATTGTGCCGTCGGCATAGTCGATATAGTTGATGTAGCCCGCGCCCGAGTTAAGCTCCTGCTGCGACAGGTATATCAGTCCGGCGATATAGGTATCGCCGACCCGGTTACCGATCACGTGGGCCTCGTAGGTGGTCAGCGGCGGCGGGCTATCCGTCAGCGCCATGCCAGTCGCAATGCCGGTGTACGGCGCCGGAGCCTGATCGAACAGCTCCTTCCAGGTCAGCGCATTCGCCGGCAGGATCACGATGGTCTGGTCCGGCACCACCACGACATGACCGTTGACCTTGAGCTTGCCGCCAGTGATGGCGGTAGCGTTTGGACCATTCAGCGTGGCCTCCTGCAGGAAGCCGGCAATGTCGAATTGCGACGCCGCGCCCGGCGGCGGCAACTGCGCCAGCGCCTGGCCATGCCAGCACAGTTGCAGCAAGAGCAGCGCCACAGCCAGCAATGCACGCAACGGCTCAAGGCTGCGCGCGGCCCATGTTGACCGACACGCGGCACCTCCGCCGCGGTGCCGTGTCGTCATACCCACTTCGTTCCACATGATTCCCCCCTCCCCTCACCATGATCCAGAGCGTGCTGGGTCCGCCGTCGCGCGGCGCTTCCCATCGCTCGCGGTTGCTTCCGCTGCCTGCCGTCTGTCCACCAAAGCGCTGAAACGGGCCGGCGCCTGCCATGCCATGCAGGCGCGTGGCGTCGTTGCCAAACGCGCGGCAACTCCGCTATGCTGAGCGTTGGCCTTTGCGCACTGGCATGCTCCGCTCCGCATTTCCCGTTTCAATGTTTCAGCAAGCTAGGCTGGTAGCCTTCGTGTCCGACATAGAGCTCCTCCAATCCGAATGACAAAGTTGCACGCGGGCTGTTTCACAACACTGCTTGCCGCTAATTCATGCTCAGCACCAGGTGCGCGATCTGGTGCGGTGCCGTCAGCGCGGGCATCATGCACCAGCGGTCGAGCCGCTCGTTGCCGATGCTGAGCATGCCGGTATGGCGCGCCAGGCTGGCGTCTTCCGCCGGATCGGTGTAGTAGAATCCCCGCCGGCGGCGAACCAGCTCCATGTCCGCGCGCCTGCCGGTCACGAAGGTCCAGTCCGGCTTTCAGCTCGGCTGCGGAAGGCGTGCCGGGCAGCTCGCGCAATGTGGCCGGCACCCGGATTGCATCCGGCACCCTGGGATGGGACTTGACGTCAAAGCGCAGGATCTGGGTTCCCGGCGACAGCAGCTTGTCGGTCGGGCCGCGGCCGTCGGTCTGCTCCAGCCGGTTGACCAGGACGATAAATGGCCTGGTGTAAGGGCTTCCGCGCGAATCGCCGCCATCCTTGGCGTGGGCCGGTCTTGTGACCAGTTCCTCTCCAAGCAAAGTGGTTCCCGAGCCGGCCACGCCGAGCTTGAAGGAATGCCTGCGATTCTCCCCTTTGGTTTTCTTATTACCCACGTTTTTCATTCTTTTTTCCCGTCTTATTTAACGACCCATGCATTTCGACTGGACGGCCGGATCCCAGCCGACCTGCAGCTTTCTTCATAATCGAAAACAATTTAGAGAGCGGGCATCAATGCTGCCGCTACGATGGGCGACTTCGGGCTGCGCTCATAGTCTCTCCGACTGGCGCAGCCATGACGCGCATGCGGGGGCCCGCGCTGGCTCCAGACGGCACAATTGGCGAGCACTTAAATGTCTGATGCATTTGCATCACCTCCCATGGTTTACCCGAGGCTATCTTCGCGACGCTACCAGGCACTCCCTGTATGTGCCCGGATGGCATCCCTAGCCTTGCCGGCTAACCGTTTTTTGTTTTTTAGATCGCCAGAGCCATCGACTCTGATTGACCGAAGCTTTCGCAGACCTTTCACTGACGCCTAATCATTTGTTGATTGCGTTCAACGGCACCATAGGTCAAATGGATGAGTAATGTCTTTACATTGATCCAGCGGGCGTCGGGTGCCCGCGCAATCCGTAGTCCTGGCGCGAATTAGCCGAAATGCACTTATCAATAGCTAATGAAATACATGGACATTCAACCGAGAGGATGAGTCGCACGTTCTTTTCTTTTCAAATACCTCCGTGCTAGTCTTTCTCCATGGCGGGGGAGCGGGCATGAAGCCAATAATAAGAATTCTCATTTTCTTATCAACGGGACTGACTGGCATCAGCCTTTGCGATCTTGCGTGGAGCGCGGACATCTATCGTTCGGAAGGACCGGATGGTGAAGTCCGTTTCGCAAGCCAGCCGCTTGACAAGAGCTATCGCCTTTTCCTGCGCGGAGATGCGCCGCGTCTCGCGGCATTGCCCACAAAAAAAGTGGCGTCCGGCCCGGCTTACCGCGCCGGCGATACGCGCGACATCCGCGATCGGCAACTCGCACCGCTAGTCGAGCAACTGTCGCAGAAGCACGCCGTCGACGTGGCCCTGGTCAGGGCGATCATCGACGTCGAATCCGGGGGAAATCCCGCCGCCATATCGGTCAAGGGCGCCACGGGTGCCATGCAACTGATGCCGTCCACCGCCGCGATGTATGGCGTCACCGAACTCACCGATCCGGTGCAGAACATCGACGCAGGCATCCGCCACCTTAAGTACCTGCTGGCGCGGCATGACGGCAATGTCGCACTTGCGCTTGCCGCCTACAACGCCGGCGAGGGCGCCGTGGCCAGGCATGCCGGACGCATTCCGCCCTACCGCGAAACCATGCTGTATGTGCCGGCCGTGCTGGCCCGCATGCAGTCCAACCGCAACCAGTCCAAGCCGGGAGCCGCGCCATGAAGACCTCGCTGACCCGAAGCCGCGCCGCCGGCTTTACCTTGCTCGAACTGCTGATCGTGGTGGTCATCATCGGCTTGCTGGCCGCTTATGTCGGGCCCAAGTACTTCTCGCAGCTCGGCAAGTCCGAGCGCACCATGGCGAAGGCGCAGATAGATGCGCTGGAAAAGGCCCTCGATGCCTACCGGCTCGACGTCGGGCGCTATCCGAGCACCGAGGAGGGACTCATCGCCCTGGTGACCAAGCCGGGTGGCGGCGTCCAGTGGAACGGGCCATACCTGAAGAAGGACGTGCCGTTCGATCCCTGGGGCCACCCCTATCAGTATCGGTCGCCCGGGGCCACTAGCGAAGTGGAAATCCGCTCGTATGGAAAAGACGGGCAAGCGGGCGGTACCGGCGACGCCGCCGACATTACGAACTAGAGCATCGCGGCGAGCCAGCCCGTTGCAGCGAGCCATGCGCAAGGGGGCTTCCGTAAAACAAACAGAAAGCAGTTCCGCTGGGAGAGAGCAACGCCGAGCCAGCAGTGCTCTCAGGTGCCAGCGTTAGACGGAGTACTGAAGTTCCATGGAATTTCCGGGAACCGATGCGGGAATTGGCAGAGACCGGGCAGGCCCCGAACGGGGGCCGCCGCAGCAAGTATGGAACGGTCCGCAGCACCGTCCTCAACGCAAGACGGCAAGACGACAAGACAGCAAGTGTCTGGCGTGAAGACGCATATAAACCCTACCGGGTCGAGGGTGACATGAAGTCGAGCACTTTTCTTTCTTCCTGCACAGAGTGCCGGCACCGCCGGCACCTCGCCGCCAATGCGGTCCGGGTCGGCCCACGCCGAATATGGCGCGCCGCCGCTCGTAGCGTGCCGCGTTTCCCGACGGTCTCGTGAGCCCGCCTGCTTGCTGTGCGCATTTGGCTGAAACAAGCCAGCGATGCGGCTCGAACAGCCCGGCAACATGATGCCTCGGGGCGCAAGCCGTCCCGGACCTCCACTCATTGATCGCTTCGGACCCAGCGGAGAGACAACCATGCAGTTTGACGTGCGCGCCCTGTCACCAGACCATCTGATGGTTCAGCTCAGGCTGGATGCCCGCAACGAGGCGGACGCGCGCAGCCAGGTCGAAGCGCGCGGCCTCTGCCCCGCGGCCATCGCACCGGTGCGCGCAAGCCTGGCTGCCGGGCTGCGTTTGCCCGGGCGGGGCCGCGGGCGCTTTGCGGTATCGCTGTTCAGCCAGGAATTGCTGGCCCTGCTCAATGCGGGTCTAAGCCTGGTGGAATGCCTGGAGGCGCTGCAGGAGAAGGAAAGCAATGCGGCGTCCGTCACAGTCCTGTCGCAACTGCTTGCCGGGCTGCGCGAGGGCAAGCGGTTCTCCCGGGTGCTGGCCGAGCTGAAGGATATTTTCCCCCCGCTCTATGTCGGCATCGTCCAGGCGGCCGAGAACACCAGCGACCTGCCGCAAGCGCTGGGACGCTACGTCGACTATCAGCAGCGCATCGACAGCGTGCGCAACAAGCTGGTCAGCACCGCCATCTATCCGATGATCCTGTTGATGGTCGGGGGCGCAGTCACCGCCTTCCTGATCGGCTACGTGGTGCCCCGCTTCGCGGAGGTGTACCAAGGCGCGGGGCGCACCCTACCGTGGCTTTCACAGGTGCTGCTGGGCTGGGGCCAGTTCGCCGGACGCCACGGCGCGGTGCTGATGCCGGCTGCGCTGCTGGGCGCCCTGGCGTCGTTCTTCGGCGTGCGGCGGCTGCTGGCGCGCCGTGGCATCGGCTCGCTGCTGGCGCGTCTTCCCGGAATCGGCCATTGTGTGCGCATTGTCGAGTTGTCGCGGCTCTACCTCACCCTGGGCATGCTGCTGGAAGGCGGCATCCATATCGTCGCCGCGATCGACACCGCGCAGGCGATGGCCGCCGCGGACCTGCGCGCCAGTCTTGGCGCCGCCAGGCAGGCCATCCAGTCGGGGCTCACGCTGTCGGCGGCATTCGAGGCACAGGGACTCACCACGCCGATCTCGCTGCGCATGCTGCGCGTTGGCGAGCGCAGCGGCGAGCTGGGCGCGATGCTCACACAGTCGGCCAACTTCTACGATGGCGAGATCAGCCGCTGGATCGAGCGCTTCATGCGCATGTTCGAGCCGCTGCTGATGACTGGCATCGGGCTGATCGTCGGCACCATCGTGGTGTTGCTGTACATGCCGATCTTCGACCTTGCCGGAGGCCTGACATGAGCGAGAACGCTGCTCCGCAAATTGTCTTCGATGCCCCGCTGCTGCAACGGGCCCGCAAGCAGGCGCAACTCTCGCAGCGCACGATGATCAGCGAGCTGGAGAGCCTGACCGGCGCCGAACCGCGTGACCTGGTGCTGGCCCTGGCGCGGGCGTTCGGGCTGGAGGTGGTGGAAACCGCACAGATGCTGACGCTGGCCCCGGCCTTTGACAGGCTGCCGCTGTCGAAGGCCATGCAACGCCGCTGCGTGCTGCTGCGCGACGACGCCGGCCAGGGCATTGCAGTCATTGCCGACCCGTTCGACACCGACCTGCACACCTGGCTGGAAGCCCGGGCAGGCATGGCCCTGCTGTACCGCCTGGCCTTGCAAGCCGATATTCAGGCTTACCTGTCGAAGCAGGAAGAATCGGTGCGCGCGGTCGATAACATCGTCAGCAGTGCCGCCGGCGAGGCGCACGGCGGCAAGACCGCTGCCGTGCTGTCATTCGCATCGCTGTCGGAGGTCGCCAGCCCGGCGGTGAAGCTCGTCGATTCCACGCTCTATGACGCGCTCAAGGCCGGCGCCTCGGATATTCACCTCGAAAGCACCGCGCACGGGCTGGCGGTGAAGTACCGCATCGACGGCGTGCTGGATCACGCCGCCACGGCGCACGGCGTCGAGGTCGCGGAGCAGGTCATCTCGCGCCTGAAAGTCATGGCGGAGCTCGATATCGCCGAGCGCCGCGTGCCGCAGGACGGCAGCTTCCGGGTCGAAGCCGGCGGCCGCGAGATCGACTTGCGGCTGTCCATCATGCCCAGCATCCATGGCGAGGACGCTGTGATCCGTATTCTCGACAAGCGCGCCATGATCGAGGCGTATGGATCGCTCACGCCGGAAGCGCTGGGCTTTGACGCGCCGTCGCTTGCCGCGCTGCGGATGTTGTCGCAAGAGCCCTACGGCATGTTGCTGGTGACCGGCCCCACCGGTTCCGGCAAGACCACCACGCTCTACGCCGCGTTGACCGAAATCCACAACGGCCGCGACAAGATCATCACCATCGAGGATCCCGTCGAGTATCAGTTGCCGGGCATCCTTCAGATCCCGGTCAATGAAAAGAAGGGGCTTAGCTTCGCGCGCGGGCTGCGCTCCATCCTGCGCCACGACCCGGACAAGATCATGGTCGGCGAAATCCGCGACCGCGAGACCGCCGAGATCGCGGTGCAATCGGCACTGACCGGCCACCTGGTCCTGACCACGGTCCACGCCAACAACGTCTACGACGTCTTCGGCCGTTTCACGCATATGGGCATCGATCCCTATGCCTTTGTCTCCGCGCTCAATGGCATCTGGGCGCAACGGCTGGTACGGATGAACTGCACGCGCTGCGCCACGCCTCACGCACCGGACGACACCGAACTGGCCAGGGTCTACCTCAGCCGCGCCGACGTGGCCGGCTACCGCTTCATGCAGGGCAAGGGCTGCGGCGATTGCCGGGGCACCGGATACAGCAAGCGCCGCGCCATCGCCGAGATCCTGATCCTGAATGACGAGTTGCGCGAACTCATCATCGACAAGCGCCCGATCCGCCAGATCAAGGAGGCCGCCCGGCGCAATGGCAGCCGCAGCTTGCGCGAAGCCGCACTGGAACTGGTCAGCCGCGGTGAAACCACGCTCGAAGAAATCAAGCGAGTCACGCTCCATGAATAAACTCCAGACAACATTGCGCATCGGCCTGTCGAGCACCTATGTAGCGCTGGTGCGCTCCCACGGGTGGCTGCGGCCGAGGCGCCACCTGTTGATGGATCGGCCACTCGACGCCGGATCCGCGCCGCACGCGCTGCAGGGCCTGCGCACCGCACTGGCAGACACCGGCTGCGCCCGGATGGACGCCACCGTGGTTCTCGGCAACGAGTGGGTGCGGCTGTTCATGGTCACGCCGCCACACAATGCCGAGCGGCTGCGCGATTGCCACGCGGCGATGACGATGCGCTTCCAGCAACTCTATGGCGAGCCGCCGAGCGACTGGCATGTCCGCGCGGACTGGGACGCGCAGCACCCGTTCCTTGCCTGCGCGGTGCCGCAGGCACTGCTGGACGGATTGCAGCAAGCCGTGGCGGATCATCGCCTGGCGCTGGTCGCGATCCAGCCGCAGTTCATCGCCGCCTGGAACCGCTGGCGGCACGCTGTGGCGGCCCATACCTGGTTCGGCGTGGTGGATGCCCAGGCACTGTCGCTGGGCGTGATCGACCAGGGCCGGCTGGCCGAGGTGCGCCGCCTGCCGCTGCCGCCGGCCGCGCTGGACGACCCGGCCTGGCTGTCCACCCAACTCGCGCGCGAGGCCCTGCGCCAGACAATGCCGGCGCCGGACCGCGTCTGCCTGTGCGGCTGGGTACCCGAGCCATGGCTTGCGCCGCAGGACGGCGCACCGGCCTGCGTGCGGCTCGATGGCGCCGCAGCGCAAGCATCGGCGGGCGCCGAACTGGCATTGACAGGAGCGCGCCCATGAAGACGAGCCAGATCGATTTTGCACCGCGCTCACTGCGGCGCACCGTGGCGCAGACCGGGCCTGCCATCTGGCTGGCGGCGGCAATCGGCCTTGCGCTATGTGCAAGCGCGGCGGTCGCGGGGTACAACCTGGCGCAACAAGGCGAGCTGCGCCAGGCCGAACTCCGGCAGATCCGCAACCGCGCCAGCGAGCGCGACCGGCCCGCGCAACGCGGCGCGCCGATTGGCGAAGCGCAGGCCGGCGCGGTCAACGATGTCGTTGCGCGCCTGAACCTGCCGTGGCGCGACTTGTTCCAGGCGGTCGAGGCGGCCACGCCCGCCGGCAGCATCGCCTTGCTGGAACTTGCGCCCGATGCCGCCCGGCACGCCATCAAGGGCAGCGCCGAGGCAAAGACCGGCGAGGACATGCTCGACTACATCAGCCGCGTCAGCAAGCAGCCGATGTTCTCATCGGTGGTGCTGACCCGGCATGAGATCAATGAGCAAGACCCGAACAAGCCGCTGCGATTCCAGTTCCTCGCAGAATGGGCAAGGAGCGAAAAATGACGCCACCGCGCATCGGAAGAACCCTGCTGCAGATCCGCCTGGCGCTATCGCGCTACGGTACCGGCCCGGGTCTCGCCAGCCTGCTCTGTATCGCCGGCGCACTGTGCTGGCTGTGGTGGGTACCGCATGAACAGGCCCAGGTCGACTCGCAGCGCGCCGCGCTGCAAGCCGAACGGATGGCCCAGCGCGTGGTGCCAGGCGCGCCGCGCAAGGCGGTTGCGGTGTCAGGGCAGGAGCGGCTGGCTGCATTCTATGCCACGCTGGGCGATCGTCACCGTACCGAGCGGCAACTGCTTACGCTGTTCGAGAAGGCGCGCGAGAGCGGACTGACGCTGGCCAAGGGCGAGTACAAGGTGAGCTACGACAGCAACAGCCAGGTCTACAGCTACCAGGTCCTGCTGCCAGTGAACGGCTCGTACAGCGCAATCCGCCGATTCTGCGAGAAAACCCTGCTGGCGATCCCCTTCGCCTCGCTGGACGAGATCAGCTTCCGGCGCGACCTGGTCGGCAACGGCACGCTGGACGCAAGGCTGCGCTTCACATTGCATCTGAAGGAGGCGCCGCCTTCCCACCCCGCGCCCGGGGTAATGGCCATGCGGAGCGACAAGCCATGAAGCCGCGTCATATCGCGCTCGGCGGCTTGCTGCTTGGAGCGGCCTGGCTGAGCATCTTCGGGGACAAATCGCCAGCGGGGGACGTCGTCACCGCGGTGACGCGCTCCACCGCCACAAGCGCCGCCGAAGCACCGGTGCGCGCGGACAGCAACCCGTCGCGGGAGCCGGTCATTCTTGCCGTGCGCGATCGCGCGGAACTGCTCGGCGACGGCGACACGCCTGCCGGCACACTGTTCGTCAGCCAAAACTGGACACCGCCGCCACCGCCGCCGCCGCCCGTCGTCGTGGCGCCGCCGCCAAAGCCGACCGCGCCCCCCTTGCCTTTCACCTATCTGGGCAAGAAGCAGGAAAACGGCAAGTGGGAGGCTTACCTGGCGCGGGGCGGGGATACCTATGTCGTGCGTGAGCACAGCATGATCGATAGCACCTACCGTGCCGAAGCGATCACGCCAACCACCGTGACGATTACATACCTGCCACTGAAGCAGGTTCAAAAGCTGGCCATCGGGGAGGCTGACTGATGTTTGAATCAAACGCTACCAAGTGCGTCCGGGGCGGGCTGGCAACGCGGCTGGGGTCGGCCTGTCTTGTGGCGGCCGTCCTGTTGCTGGGCGGTTGCGCCGCGGACAAGGCATTCCGCGAAGGACAGGGACTGGCTGCGCAAGGCAGGCTGGAGGAAGCCATGGCCAAGTACCAGGAAGCCATGGCCCTCAATCCCAAGGACGTGCAATACAAGATGGGCTATCTGCGGGCACGCGAACTCACGATCGCAAGCTACGTGGAGCGCGGCGACCGCGAGGCCGCCACCGGCAAGCCCGACCTTGCCGAAGCGATCTACCGCCGCGCGCTGGCGCTCGATCGCGGTAACGAGCGTGCCACCGCGGGCATGCGCGCGCTGGAGGCCGCACGCGCCAAGACACGTGCAGCTGCCACCGCTGCTGCCGGCGCCCGGGCCCCCGCAGCAGCGGTGGCGGCTCGCCGCGATGGCGACGACGCCACCGGCCGGCCGGGCGACGGGATGCTGTCGGTTGCCTACAAGAAGCCGATCTCGATCGAGTTCCGCGACGTGACCCTGAAGCAGCTGTTTGAAGTGGTATCGCGCTCGTCGGGCCTGAACTTCCTGTTCGACAAGGATGTGCGCACCGACCAGAAGACCACGGTATTCCTCAAGAACAGCACGGTGGAGTCGGTCGTGTACTTCACGCTGCTGACCAACCAGCTCGAGCAGCAGGTGCTCGACGAGAACACGGTCCTGATCTATCCGAACACCCCGAACAAGCAAAAGGACTACCAGGAGCTGATGGTGCGCACCTTCCACCTGGCCAACACCGACGCCAAGATGGTGGCCAACACGCTCAAGACCATCCTAAAGACGCGCGATGTGGTGGTCGACGACAAGCTCAACATGCTGATCGTGCGCGACAGTCCGGAGGCGATCCGGCTCGCCTCCCGGCTGGTGGCCCTGCATGATGTGCCCGAGCCCGAAGTGATGCTGGAGGTCGAGATCCTGGAGGTCAAGCGCGACCGGCTGCTCAACCTGGGCATCGCCTGGCCGGACAGCCTGAGCCTGACGCCGATCCCGTCCGCCGCGGGCGGCCTGCTGACGCTGCGCGACCTGACCAATATCACCAGCTCCACGCTTGCAGCCGGCATCGGGCCCGTGACCATCAATGCGGGCAACACCGATTCCTCGGCAAAGCTGCTGGCCAATCCGCGCATCCGCGCCCGCAACCACGAGAAGGCCAAGATCCTGATTGGCGACCGCGTGCCCTTGATCACTACCACCTCCACCGCCACGGGCTTTGCCTCGGAGTCCATCAACTACATCGACGTCGGCCTGAAGCTCGATGTGGAGCCGGCGGTCCACCTGGACAACGACGTGGCGATCAAGGTCTCGCTCGAAGTCAGCAATATCGTCAGCCAGCTGCAGACCAAGTCCGGCTCGGTCGCATACCAGATCGGCACACGCACCGCCAGCACCACACTGCGCCTGCGCGACGGCGAGAACCAGGTCCTGGCCGGCCTGATCAGCGACGAAGACCGCCGCAACGCCAAGAAGATTCCGGGGATCGGCGACCTGCCCATGCTCGGCCGGCTATTCGGCAACTCGGCCGACGAGAACCACAACACCGAAATCGTGCTGTCGATCACGCCCCACCTGATCCGCAATATCGAGCGCCCGGAGCCGACCATGCTGACGTTCGCGGCGGGCACCGAGACCAGCCTGCGGCTGCGTCCCCAAGGGCTTACCGTGCCCTCCGCCCGGGCGCCGCTGATCGCGCTGACAGGCCAGCCGGGCCAGGGTGTGCCACCCAGCGCGCCAGGGCCGGCGCAACCGGCAGCCATGCCTGTCTCGGTGCCCGCAGCCGCGGTGATTCCTGCCGCTCCGGCTCCGGCAGCCCAGGACGACGATACGGCTGCCGCGTCCGCCACCACGCCGGCCGCGCCGGAAGCGCGGGAAACGCCCGCCGCCAACGCCCCGGGCAGCGCGCAATTGCGCTGGGACGGCGCGCAGCAGCTGAAGGTCGGGGACACCTTCACCCTGCAGCTTTCGATGCAGTCCGGGAGGCCCGTCACCAGCGTCCCGGTGGCGATCACCTTCGACGACAAGGTGTTCCAGGCCGGCGGCGTGGTCGAAGGCGGGTTCTTGCGCCAGGGCGGCGCACCAACCAGCTTTACCAGCAAGGTCGATACCGCCGGACAGCTTCTCATCACCGGCACCCGCACCGACAACAGCGGCGCCAGCGGTAGCGGCAACTTCGCCAGCATCAATTTCCGCGCGCTCGCGCCGGCCAATGCTTCGGCCATTCAGTTGCTGACGGCCGCGCCGGTCGGCTTGAAGGGCAGCGCCATACCGGCGCAGGCACCGGCGCCGCATGTCGTGCAGGTGCAGCCATGAATCCGTCCACCCAAACCTGCTGGCGGCAGATGCGCCGGGCGCGCCCCGGCGTGCGCGGCTTCACGCTGATCGAGTTGCTGGTCACGCTGGCTATCCTCGGCGTGCTGGCGACCATTGCGTTGCCGCTGGCACAGATATCCGTGCAGCGCACCAAGGAGCAGGAGCTGCGGCGGGCGCTGCGAGAGATCCGCAGCGCGATCGACGCCTACAAGCGCGCCAGCGATGAAGGACGGATTCCAAAGATGGCCGGTGGTACCGGCTACCCGAAGGACCTGGAGATCCTGGCCGAGGGCGTGCTCGATCAGCGCAGCCCCACCCGTAGCAAGATGTACTTCCTGCGCAGGGTGCCGCGCGACCCGATGGCAGCAGACACCAACGGCCCTGAGTCCGCATCGTGGGCCAAGCGCAGCTATGCCAGCGAGCCCGACGCGCCGCAGGAAGGCGACGATGTCTACGATGTCTACACCCGGTCCGAACAGACCGGTTTGAACGGTGTTCCGTACAGGAAATGGTGACCGCGATGCCGTCGATTCGCCTGCGCCCCGCGCTTGCGCGCCCTGCCCGGGGCTTCACCCTGGTCGAGCTGCTGGTGGTACTTGCCATCATCGCGCTGCTGCTGACGCTCGCTGTGCCACGTTACTTCCATAGCGTGGATACCGCACGCGAAACGGTGCTGATCGACAACTTGGCCACCGCGCGTTCGACCATCGACAAATTCTATGGCGACACCGGGCGCTATCCGGACTCGCTCGAAGAGCTGGTCGAGAAAAAGTACCTGCGCGCCATGCCGTTCGATCCGGTGGCCAACAGCAGCACCGCCTGGATCATCGTACCGCCGGAGGATTCCAGCAAAGGCCGGGTTTACGACCTGCGCAGCAGCGCGACCGGGAGCGGCCGCAGCAATACCCCCTTCTCGCAGAGATAGACCATGATGGCCCGCCCGACCAAACGCGCACGCGGCTTCGGCTACATCGGCCTAGTCCTGATGGTGGCGGTGATCGGCGTCGCAGCCGCCGCCACACTCCGTTTGGGCGCGGTCGCGCAGCGCCGTGCCGCGGAAGAAGAACTGCTGGCCATCGGCACCGAGTTTCGCGACGCCTTCATCAGCTACGCCAACGCGACCCCGCCCGGCCAGCCGCGTACGCCGCCGAGCCTGCAGGCGTTGCTGAAAGATCCGCGCTATCCCACCCCGCGCCGCCACCTGCGCAAGCTTTATGTGGATCCGCTCACCGGCGAGGACGGGTGGGGAACGATCCAGGCGGTGCCGGGCCCCGGCATCATGGGCGTGTACAGCATGTCGAACGGCAAGCCGATCAAGATCGGCAACTTCGACCTGCGCTTTCAGGACTTCGAGGGCAAGACTACATACCGAGAGTGGAAATTCATGCCGCCGCAGGAGATGATCGCGCCGGTGGTCAAAGGCGTTGGGGGCGTGGGGGGCGTGGGGGGCGTTGGGGGCGTTGGTGGGACTGCGGGAGCAGGGGGTGCCGCCGCGTCTCCGGGGGCAGTCGTACCCGGCGCCGCGCAACCGGCGGTACGGTTCTGAGGCGCGCTCGGAAGCACCCGGGTGCGGCGCATCCATTCTGCAACCAGGATATACAGGATGCGGGAACAACCACGAGGTCTACCCTGGAAGCGCAGCCAGCCAACGCTTCGCGCCACGGATTTGATAGCGACCGTGATGGCGACCTTGCTGGCGGTCATCAGACCGGCCCACGCACTCCCAACATGGCGATCCGATGGCATCATCGCGTATCGCTTGGCAAGGCCTATCGCTACCCGACCGTCAGCGGCTGTTCCAGGGTCGGATTACCGGCACCTCGCTGATCAACAACGATCCCACCCTGCGTCCGGAGCACTCCTTCTCATGATTCAGCTACCATGAGACTCAGGATTTTCATATAGAACCTTCTCAATCGCATACTTAACCAAATCATTTAGTGACTTGCCATTTTTTTTAGCCGACACCGCGGCTTTTCTATGAAGTTCAGACCCAATTCGAATTTTTATGCCTCCTTCATAGGCAGTGCAAGATTCCTTTTCCCTCAATTCGCAAAATACAATATACGAGTCAACTGCATCCCGAAATGCCGCCTCGAGCTCAGGCACGCTAGTCCCATCAAATATTATAATATCATCAATAAACTCAAGCTTTCCTATAAAACACCTGTCGGCAGCACTATATTCGACAGAACCATAATAATTTCTATATTGAAGCATGTCACTCATAATTAGCTCCAGTCTTCCAGATTTAAAGATGTTCTGAACAACTCGCTGTTAGCCCGTGAACCCCACCGGGCCATCGCGATAGGCGGGAATCAATGCCCCTGAAGTGAGTTTGCTTCGCCCCCAGGGGCTCTAGATGCTGCCTTTGCGTACCGGGATTCATTACACGTCCGTTGACGGGCGGATTGCCTAGTAGAATTAGCACAATTTCAGCAACCGCGCCCGCTTCATAACAACCTGCTTGCCACCCTCCGCTGCCGGCGCCTACAGCTTAGTTGTCCCGCTTGATGCGGCTCGCAAGCACCACGTTGCCGCTCACCTTCCCTCGGATCTCCAGGCGCATGCCGGCCGCGAGATCGTCGGCGCCCCTCGGCAGGGTTGCATTGTCGAAGACCGTTGCGCTATTCCATTTCACGGTCACGCCGCCGCCACTGCTTAGGACAAAGGTTTGCGCGGCCTTGTCGAGGCTGGAGATTGTGCCATGCAGTTCGTTCGCTTCGTTGGCTTCATGGGCTTCGTCCTCGACCTCGACCTGCGTAGCCACAAGTACGCCGTTGGCGACGGCCCCCTTCACTTCCACACGGGCGCCGAGTGTTGGCGTACCGCTCACCGTGGCGGTGGACGGCACCGTCACCCGCAGGCCGGACACCTCAAAGTCTGTGGCCGAAGTGAACTTCGTGATTACGCCCTCCAACTCTGCCCGCTGGCCCTGCGGGATCGCTGGAATCAGGGTCGTGCCGCGCACCCTGGCGGCCGCAATGACCGTCGGCGCGGTCAGCGTTCCCTTCACCCGGACAACAGCGCCGTTGATGACGCCGCTAGGAAGGTTCACCAGCGCTGCCGGTGTGAACTGGACCGTGATGCCGTTTATGGTGAAGCTGGTGGCGGTCGCGCCCTGCACCACACCGGTGAGCCGGATCTCGGCCGTGGGTGCTTTCTTCTCGATGCGGGTGGCCTTCAGGTGGGCGCCGGTTGCATCGGGAAGCCCGTGGACCTCCACCGTATCGTTGATCGACAGCACGGCCAGCCCGGTCAGGCCATTGCCGTCGAAGACTGTGGATGGCGAGACAGTCACCACCACGCCTAGCACCGTCAGCGTGTTGCCCGCGACGTTGATGCTGGAGATCGGCCCCTGCACGAAGCTGCGCGCGGCGATGCTGGTTGCCCGGCCGGTTGCCCCGCTGTTGTCGCGCTCGCCTTCGATTGCCACTACCATGCCAAGGCGTATGTCATCGGCACCGGCATTGGGATTGTCGTCGTCGAGGGTGGTCTTGGCCGCGCTATTGTCGATGCGTACGCCGTTGACAATGAGGCTGCCGAATCCGGTAATCGTGCCGCTGAAGCTCGTCGGCGTCGCAGTCGGCGCGGGCGTTGAAGGTGCCGGTGCACTATCGCCGCCGCCACCGCCACAGGCGACCAGTAGTGTGGTGATGCCGGCAGCAGCGGCCAGCCAGAGAGTGCGCGCCATGATACGACGCCGGGAGCGAGTTTCAGTCATGTCAATCTACCTCCTTTGTATCAATTCTGGTTGGGCGCGCGGCGCCCGGCCCGTCCCCGGCATCGGCTCAATGCCGAGGCATTTCATGGCAGTGGGCAAGCATCCGGCCTGCACGCGGCAGTGGCCGCAAACGAATCCGGCGAGGGGGTTTCTTTGATTGCGCATCTCCCCAAGAGAGCCGGAATTCACCTACCATAGTTTTCCAGCGATGGGAAATAACCATACGCATTCTGCTGCATGCATCGCCCAAGGCGTTAGGCTTACTATAGTGTGGTGACGAGCTAGATAACATGGGCGATGGGAGGGACTATGGTTCGCCATTAGTCTCAACGAAATGAGACCTTAGTCCATATCCTTGCCGGGTCCGGCAATGGGAAGCCGGTCGATATCCGGCAACCGGAGGCCGCCGGAAATGGCACGCAGATCGGCCAGGGCAGATTTGAGCGACGATCGGATTGATTCCACTCGCGCGACTACGCCGACGACCCTCTATTCAGCCAGGGAGTGGTGCTTTCGCTCAATGCATCGACTGAGTTCACCGTTGTCGCAGAGGCCGGACCCGGCGAGGATACGCCTGCTGCCCATCTGAGCCGCAGGATCCCGGACTTCCACGTAGCGAGATGCCGCAGGCTCCTGGCATCGTCGCCGGAGAAATCGTGCGGCGGTCCGCACCGGGTGCGATCCTTGATACCCTGGAACGCGCGTCAATGGCTCTGGTGGGGTGTGGGCAGCTAGCGCTGCGAAGCGAGGAGCGCGGCCTCGACCCGGCTGCGAACCTGCAATTTCTGAAGGATGTTCGTGACGTAGTGCTTTATCGTTTTCTCGGACAGGAATACACGCTGGCCAATTTCCCTGTTCGTCATGCCAACGCCGATCAGCCCGAGAATTTCGCGCTCCCGTTCCGTCAGTTCCTGCAGGGGATCCGGTGCGCGGCTGCGCGTCAGCGATGCCAGCATTTCCGACGCCAGTGGCGGCGATACATAAACCTCGCCCTGGAGTGCGGAGCGCAGGACATCCAGCAATTTCTGGGCCGAGACGCCCTTCAGGACGTAGGCGCGCGCGCCGGCCTTGAAGGCGCCAAGCAACATATCCTGGTCTTCGGAAGCCGTCAGCAACACGATGGCCGTCGCCGGGCAGGCGGTCGCGATCTTCTCCGCGGTTACCAGCCCGCTCCACCCGGGCATGCTGATGTCGAGCAGCACGATATCGGGGAGCAGTTCGCGGGCGAGCGCCAGCGCCTCCTCGCCGGAACCGGCCTCGCCGACGACGGTGAACTCAGCCGATGCATTGAGCGAAAGCACCACCCCTTGCCTGAACAGCGGGTGGTCATCTACGACGAGGATTCTGACTGGCTCACGCATTTTGCATCTCCGGCACGCCCAGTGGCAGGCTCACGTGGATGACGGTCCCTTGGCTTGCCGAACTGATGACTTCGAACGAGCCGCCGAGGATCTCGGCGCGCTCACGCATCCCGACCAGGCCCTGGCCGCCGCCCTTCGAGGCAACGACCGGATCGAAACCTGAACCCGTGTCCATCACTTCGATCTTCAAGTTACCGTCAACTTCCCTGACATTGACTTGCTGCCCGCATCCGCCAGCGTGCCGAAAGCCGTTGGACAAGGCTTCCTGCAGCAAGCGGTAGAGCGCGATCCTGACAGGCAGAGAGTCTTCGGTACGCACCTCTTCGATGCGCTGCGTCACGCGGGCGCCCGATTTTCGCTGGTAGTCGCGCACCGCGCGTCGCGCGACCTCGGCGATGGGGAGCCGATCGATATCCGGCAAGCGAAGGCCACCGGAAATGGTGCGCAGATCAGTCAGTGCCGATTTGAGCGACGAGCGTATGGAATCCACGCCGCCAGCCTGCACCTGGCCGTGCCCTCCTGGACAACGCCGGCATTGATCGGCAAGGGCTTCGAACTGCATCAACGCAAGCCCCATGTCCTGCGCGGGTCCATCATGCAGGTCGGCGGAGATCTGCCGCAGGAACTGCTCATTGACCGCGGTGCTGCGGACGGCCGCGCGCCAGACCTTCTCGTGGAGGCTCTCGTTCTGTCCGATCAACTCCGACAGTTGTGCCACTTTGTCCTTCAGCTCCTGCCGCTGCCGGCCGATGGTTCGGCTGCCCCGATGCACCAGGCCGAACAAAAGGAGATACATGGTCAGCACAGTGAATGCCACGACACACCAGCTATTGCGTCGCGCCGCCCATGCTTCACGTTCCATTTCATCGGTGGTTTGGTAAAATTCCGCCACCGCGATGACCTTCCCGGTGCCGTCACCATGGATCGGTACATAGGTTTCGATCAGTTGACGCCAGTTGCCGGCCTCGAACAGGTTCTCCTCGCTCGACAACGTACTGATCTTGGAGTGAACGCTGCCGGCCAACGCAGTCTCGAGGCCTTCCTCGACGGGAAACTTACGCCCGATCATCTGCGGGTTCCTGCTATACAGTACCCGGCCATCGGGGCGCCAGACCTTGAAAGCCACGATCTTTTCGCCGAGCGGCGTATTGCGCAGCAGCTTGCCCAGCGCTTCCCGATCCGATTCGCTAAGGTCACTGGCGTGAAGCAGCGTCTGGGCGTGTGGCGCGACAAAGCTCTCCACGTACAGGCCCGTGACCCCGCCAAGACGGTTCACCACGCCATTCTCCACTTCCTGGCTCACCAGCGTGCCGATCACAATCATTCCGAACAGCAGAACGGGCAGGCTGGTAATCAGAAACTGACGCGACAGGCTCAGATCAGCTAGCGTTTTCAAGATTGGAACTCCCTTCATGATGGAACTCCCTTTCTTAAGCCTACAAACCAGGAGCGGACAAGGATATGGACCAAGGTCTCATTTTTGTTGGGACCAATGGCGACGAATATTCACGCCCCACGTCCATGTTATCTGATTGGTACTCTGGTTATAGTAAACCTAACCTCTTGGATGACGTGAATTCACCAATGCATTTGGTTGATTCTCATTATTTGGAATCTATGGTAGCTACCATCCGGCTGTCTTTCGAGGTGCGCCCTGCGCAATCATGCAAAGAATCCTGCACGCCAGCGTTTGCTGTTGCCGCTTGTAAAGCCTGTCCCGGATCTTCTTAGCCATTGCCTGCAATGTCTTGCAATGTCTTGCAATGTTTTAGAACTTTCCGATGGTTTGATCCCGCTTTCATGCGATATCGGAATACCTCGGCCAAGGGTTGTTTCCGGCTCGCATTCACCCCGTGCAGTCCGACTCCCCCCGGTCGCGCGGGCTTTTTTCAAAGGTGCAAATGCGCGAAGTATGGGTATTGGCTCAGTACCATGCTGCCGCGGCGATTGCGGTGCTCCGGCGAGGGGTGCGGCGCTACGGACGCACCGCCGGATGGATCGAGGCGGCGGCGCCGGCCTCAAGCTCGGTCAATGCCGCAGCGACAAGGCTTCGGATGGCGCGCTCATGCACGATGAGCAGTCGATGCTGATACAACCACTGGTGCGCATATGACAGCAGTCGGTCCCGATCGGCGCAATGGAGCACTTCGTCGCACGGCGCCCGCACAAGGCCACGCAGGCCAGCAATCGTTTACGTGCTCATATCGCGGTGGGGCATTGAGCCTTGCGGTGCCCCTAACGCTGTGCCCTACGTCGACTGGTCCGGCAGCCGCGGCAAGAAGCGGTTGTGCTCGATTTCGCCGCCCCGGGCAACCAGGATGGTCGCCTCGGGAATCTCCTCCCACACCCCCTGCACGTCGATCAGCGGCTCGGACAGCACCAGGAAGGCGTCGTCGCCGGCGGCGATGATGCGCGGCTCGTCCGGGTAGAGCGCGCGCAACTGCCTGAACGAGGTGCTGTGGAACAGCGAGCGCGAGTCCGCCTCGCTCGAATAACGCGCCGCCACGATCTGCTGGCCATCGGTCACGCAGACGGTCATGTTGAGCGGAAACTGCACGTTGTGGCGGTAGCCGACGTCCTCGATCAGCCCGGCCATCTGCTCCAGCGCGCCGCGCGGATCGCGCTCCAGGCCGAAAGTCAGGGCCAGGAAGAACATCACCTCGGAATCGGTCGAACCCTCGATCCAGCGGAACAGGTGCGGCGCCACGGCCATCATCAGGTCGCGCCGCACGAGGGGGTACTCGCGGATCAGGCCGTTATGGACGAACAGCCAGCGGCCGAAGCGGAACGGATGGCAGTTGGTCTCCTGCGTCGCTGTGCCAGTGGCCGCGCGCACGTGGGCGACGAACAGCGGCGCCCGCACCGCCCGTGCCGTCTCGCGCAGGTTGGTGTCGCTCCAGGCCGGGTGCAGGCAGCGGTAGCGGAACGGCACCTCCGAGTGACGTCCGTACCAGCCGACGCCGAACCCGTCGCCATTGGTGGTGGTATGACCCAGCCGCGAATTCAAGCTCTGGTCGATCAGCGAGTGTTCCTGCTGGAACAGCACCGTTTCCAGCGGAACGGATTTGCCCGAGTAGGCTAGCCAGCGGCACATGATGCTTCTCCTCGACAATTGCGGTCCGGTGCCTTCCGGCCCACCTTTTAGTTGTAGGACGGCGACGCGCGAACGGCAACGCGCCTGGAGGGCGGTGATGCGTCGCGTGAGGAAAGTGTGGGGAAAAGCATCTAGTCAATGCTCGCTCAACGTTCCGACAGGCTAAACAGTGCCTTGAGGTCCTCCCCGCTGAGATTGCCGATCCACTGTTCGCCAGTACCAACCACCAAGTCGGCCAGTTCCCGCTTCGCACGAAGCATGTCGTTGATACGTTCTTCAAACGTCGCGCGCGTGATGAAGCGGTGGACCTGAACGTTGCGCTGCTGGCCAATGCGATAGGCCCGATCCGTGGCCTGGGCTTCGACGGCAGGATTCCACCACAGGTCGTAGTGGATGACATTGGAGGCCGCCGTCAGGTTCAGCCCGGTCCCGCCGGCCTTGAGCGACAGGATGAACACCCGTTCAGTTCGGTCGCTCTGGAATCGCTCGACCATCGCATCCCGCCTGGCCCGCGGGACACCGCCATGGAGAAATAGCGGATCTCGGCCGTATTGCTGTTGTAACCAACGGCATAGCAAGTCGCCCATCTCGCGGAACTGGGTAAATACCAGCACTTTTTCATGACTCGCGTGGATATCGTCAATGAGTTCAAGAAATCGATCAGCCTTGCCAGACGCCGCTGCATCGACCTGCCCCTGTTTTAGATATAGCGCGGGATGATTGCAGATCTGCTTCAATGCCAGCATCATCTGCAGCACCAAGCCTTGGCGCTTGAACGTGTCTGATTCCCCCGTGATGGTTCGCAACCCTTCCTGTACCACCGATTGATACAGAGCCGTCTGCACCTTGGTCAGCGTGCAGAATTGATCCTGCTCGATCTTGTCTGGCAAGTCGCTGATGATGGCCTTGTCAGATTTCAGGCGTCGCAACAGGAAGGGAGCCGTCACCCGCTTGAAGCGCTGCACGACATGCTGATCGCGCTGGATTTGAATAGGCGTCGCATAGTCCCGCACGAATTGACTCAGGCTTCCCAGATAACCCCGGTTAGCGAAATCCAGGATGCTCCAGTACTCGGACAGGCGGTTCTCCACCGGCGTGCCGCTCATGGCAATCAGGCTGGCGGCGGGGACCGCTTTCACGGCCTTGGTCTGGGCGGCCGCTGGGTTCTTGATATTCTGAGCCTCATCCACCACCACTACGCGCCACGCTAAGGCACGCAAGGCAGTCGCGGCCGTTCGGGCGATGCCGTAGGTCGTCAGCAGGACGTCGGGCCGGACTGCGCCGAGTTCACGCTTGCTGCCATGGAAGATGCCGACGCTCAGGCTGGGCGCGAAACGGCCAATTTCTTTCTGCCAATTGGTCAACAAACTGGTCGGCATGATGACCAGGGCCTTGGCGTCGTCAAGTGCGCCATCCTCCTTGAGCTTTTGCAGGGTCGCAATGACCTGTAGTGTCTTGCCCAGACCCATGTCGTCCGCAATCACGCTGCCAAGGCCAACTCGCGCATTCCGATAAAGCCAGGCATAGCCCCGCTGCTGGTATGGGCGCAAGGTGGCGTCGATACCACGCGGCAAAGGCACCGTGCCCGCTTGCAGCAAGTCTTGGATGATTTTCCTAGCCTTGCCATCCAGGCCAACAGTCGTCCCGGTGAACTCCCCCGCCAGCGCGACATGCAGCAACTCAGCGCCGGCAGGCGTCGATGGATTGGCCATCTGCGCGCGCAGGCGCTCGACCTCGTTCGGATCCAGATAGACATAGGTCCCCTTGAATCGTACGACGCCCGTGGCATCCTTGACTAATCGTTCGAATTCGGCGAGTGTCAGCAGATGGTCACCGACGGCCACGTTCCAGTCAAACGCAAATATATCGTCGGCGTTAAAGAAGCCACTGCTGTCAGTGGTCTTGCCCTTGATCTGCATGGACAAGCGGGGGCGCAGCAACCGCTCGAGCGCTTTCGGCAACAGCGCGCGAATACCCAGTAAACGGACCACTGGCAACGTGTCGAACAGCAAGCCCGGCAGCGCATCCGCGGCAATCTTGATAGGTGCCTTGGCGCTAGCACTAATATAGGCATTGATCGGCGGGAAGCACTCGGCCAAGAGCGCGATCGTTTGCAGAATGCCAAATCGTGCCTTCGACCAGGCCTGTTCGGTGAGAATCGCTGCCAGGGATACCGGCGTCTCCAGTACTGCCGAGCGATGCTCGACCATAAGTGACAATCCGAAATGCCCGGCCCTCCCCTCCTCGATGCACAACACCGGTGCATATTCCCGGTGCGCCAGATGGAATCGGGACAGCCAGGTGTGAATGCCGGCAGCGATCTCGCCCTCACCCGGACCGGAGTAGCTTGCTCGCCCTGTGCAGAAGAACAGAGCCAGCGTCTTATTACCGAGAGGTTTTTCGCCCGCGCCACCTGACCATGCATGGACGAAGTGATTCAGAAACAGGGAACACAGGCATGTTGCCTGAGCCTCGCGCGTAAGCACCGCCCGCTTCCGTCCCTTCCCCGTCTTGAGCATGCCCGATGGCAACGCAGCGGCGAGGCGCTGCATGAGGTCGAGCACGACCCCGTCGAGCGTGGCCGGAAGCCAGCGCAGCACCACTGTGCCAGCATCCCCGGCCAAGATCTGGGGGACCACCGCGCCACGTGCGAGCAACTGCAGCGCTATCAGCCGCACGTGGAAAAGAGCCGCCACGCGAGGCTGCAGGTCTGGCAAGTTGCTGGCTTCAATGTGGGCCAATGCAGTTTCCAAGGCATCAATGGTGGCGATGTCCTTGGTACCGGACACGGTCGCGCGCAATTCCGAGTCCATCGTAATCATCGGCAGGTCATCCGCGGCAAGCGTGATCCCCTCAGCGTTGACGGCGCCGATATCCATGGCCTGTCGCGCCGCCCTGCCCACCCGTACCAGGACACGCTGCAACGTTTGGCGAAAATCTCCATTAGTGAAAAATGTGGGGTGTGCAGGCAGCACGTGCAGGAGCGGAGCGATCACGTCCGGAATCGCGGACAGATCGAGCTGATCAAACGCAGCAAGATCTCCTGCATCAGCCGGCATGTCCGCTGCTGTCGGCAGCAGCTCGGCCAATGCGGGCAGGACAGCCCCGGCTCCCGGTTCAAGATGGATGTCGCGTGATTTTAAGGCTTGCGCCAGGTCGACGCCCCGCAATGCAAACACCAGGAACGGATTGCCATCGATCTCCCGGCTCAACAGGTAAATTGCTGCAGCCAGGTGTTTGCAAGGCACGGCCCAATCCGGGCAGGAACATTGCATATCCAGGTCCTTCCAATGCCCGGGAAAGACGGAAATACCAAGTCTACGAGCCCGATCCAGAACTGTCGGATCCAGTTCCCGATTGAGCATCTTGGCGATCAAGGCAGGATCGGTCGCGATGTCATCCAGAAGCCGTGTCGAATCCTTCCTTGAGAGTGGCGGCACGGCGATCGTCACCTGGTAGGGGCGTGGCCGGGAGCCTTGCACCAGGGCGTGAATGGTTCCATCCCTGACGACAAGATCCTTGACTGCCCCTTTGTTCGCGTAGGTTCGTCCGCGCGGCAGGCGGTTGTCGTAGTCGATGTGGGTCAGGGCATTGAGCCACTGCTCACCCCACCACGTTTTACCGAAAGCTTGTCGTGTCACTGTGTCAAAGTCGCATCATCATTGGGGGCATTTTCTCAGGGAAATGCAGCTCGTGTTGGAAACAGTGCACGCCAGCCCCATCCTCACTCCGAACGCCGGTGCTTATCCATGAGACCGCGCCGACGCGGGGGCCAAGTGGCGACGCAATGAACGTATTCAGGGGCGATGGAGGGATGCCATCGTTCGATGCGAGATCGGCGCTGGTCGGCACATAGGTGTAGTGGCCCGATAACATAAATCGCAGGAACCGATTAGATCGGCGCTGATGGGACCATCATTACGTGAGAACGCGCCCACATCACTTGAGAACGGCCCGATTATCTCGCCGAGGGTCCACATTAGGCGAGAACGCCACAGCGGCGCGCCTCGGAGGGGACTGACTGGACGAAGTGGTCGAAAAGGGACTTCCCTTGGACTCGATAAAGAAGAAAATTGCCCGCTCCGCTTTTCGGAATAATACGGACCTGGGTCCGTTTGCAGGTCTGGACGAACCCAGCAAGACGTGGGCGTGAGGAGCGGACGGTGAGGCCGGTTGCGTACGTCCCCATCCGCCCGCTGAACTCACGCGCTGCCAGTCGCAAGGCAATGTTACTTCAGGTGAATGAGGACTGATCCCTCCGATATCTCCGGCGCGCCCACGCCCGTGCTTCCGGCGTTTTTCGCGATCCAGTCCTTCGCCTTCTGCACGCTTTCGTCAGTGCCTGCCTTGTCCTGGCAAACAGTCACCGAGAATCCGCCATCGCCGCTGCGTGCGAGGGTGTAGCCGACAAAGCCTTTGACCGAACGCATCAGTTCTTCGACCTCAGCCGTGCGCGTCTCCAGCAGATCGAACAACTCCTTTGCACCCTTTCCGGAAAATCTCCTTATCACAGTTTGCATGATTGCATCCTCCTGTTTGACCAGCGAGACCAGCATGCCGCACGAACAATGCACGCAGCGTGTAACTGCTCTTTCCGACAGCGTGTAGAGCGTGGGAGCAATTGAGAGGGCCGCGCACCTGACTCGCGCGACCCATACCAAGTGTAGTGACTGTACCGTCGTAGTAAACCAGAGGGGCAAAATCCTGGCACCTTCACCCAACCTCCACAATTGGCCGGTCTGAGACGGACGCGCCACTTAACGCGGCGTCCGTCCGATGACAAGTTTCTCCTGCGTTTTTCTGATCCTCTCCATTTCACCCTAAAGAATGCGAGGCGCCGGCCGATATTCGGAGGGATAGCGCTTGCCTTCTCCATCGCCGACGTCTGCCCCGAAAGTGTCCAAGCGATGAATCGTGGGATCTCTCTACGGACCAGTGGAGTCTCCCCAGTCGTCCGAGCCGTTCAGGAACCACCTGGCCTTAACGCTGATCTGTGTGGCGTACTAGTAACTTACGGCTGCGACCTGGATGCGCTAACGAATAGATTTCGGGGAGGCGGATCCTACGCTGGGCTTGTAGGAGGGCATTTATATGGGCTTGCAAATGAGGCAGAAGGCTTAGTTGCGGGCCGGACGTCAGAACGGACAGAGTCCCTCTGCTCCACATCGGGTGCGGCCAGGTGCGTGGGCAGGGCCGCCTTCGCCCATTCGGAAACAGTTTCTATGGCGATCATGCGTGTTTTTCTCGGCTATTTTGTCTGGGGGCTGATCTTGGCAGTGCCGTTGGCGTGGCTCGTGTGGCGCATCGGCCTGCTGCGCTGGCCTGGCCGCATCGCGCGGCTGCCTGAACAGCTCGAGGGCATCGTGATTCATGGCAAGCGTTGGCGCGGCCAGGGAGAGACGCGCCGGTGAAGATCCTCGCCATCGTCTCGACGGTTGGCGGCGCGGGCCGGACCACGCTAACCGCCGAGCTCGCGTCACTGCTGGTCGCGCGTGGCAATCCGGTACTTGCCATCGAGTGCGACCCGCGCAACGTGCTCGGTATGTACTTCGGCATGGAAACGCCCCCAAAGGCGGGCCTGTCATCGCGCATCCTGGCGACGGCGTCCGAGGCCTGGGCCGACGCTGGCTTTGTCAGCGACGACGGGGTCCTGTTCGTCCCGTGGGGCAGCGAAGGCGTCGACGGCGAAGCACTGGCACGCATGGATCGCGACCCCAACTGGCTTCGCAAGAGGCTGGCCCTTGTCGCTCTGCCAGCTCACGGTGTCGCGCTCGTCGACACGGCGACCTGGCCCTCGGTGCAGGCCAGCCAGGCCATCGCGGCGGCGGATCTCGTGCTTGTGCTCACGCCGCCCGCGCCCGCGGTGTGCGCCACACTGGAGGGCTTTCGCCAAGCAATGGTGGCCAGCGGTACGCCCTGCGCCTATGTGGCCAACCTGGTAAATCCGGCACGCCAGTTGCATGCGGACATCATGGCGCTGCTGCGCACCACATTGGGGCCGGCCATGCTCCCGTATCCCGTGCACCAGGACGAGGGTCTGCCGGAGGCGTTTACGCGCAACGAAGCCTTCCATTTGACTTCGCCGCATTCGCAGGCTGCGCATGACCTGCACGGCCTGGCGTCATGGGTCTCAGGATGGATCAACGGCGGCGCACAGGGAGCGCCGGCGTGATCGCGCAGATGCTCCGGCGATGGGGTGTCGCCATAGGGCCCGTTCTGGCGCGCGAACTGGGCATTGCCGGGCGGGGCGAGCCAGGAGGCAACCAGCAATGGCTGCTTCGCTTGTTCTTCCAGCCACCGCGACCAGGCCGCCCGGACCTGCCTGCATTGTGGATCCATGCACTGAGCCGACGCGTGGCGGAACGTCTGGGGCTCGGCAGGAATTCGCTTCCGCGCGCATGGCTGCTGCGCTTGGTCTTGCGTGCGCCGAAGCCTCGGCGCCGCATTGCCGCAACAACGCAGCGGCGCAATCCGCTGCGGCCAGAGGTCAAGTCTTCTCCGGTGCGGCGCACGAAAATCCGCTGGCTGGCATCGGGCTACCAGTGGGTGGCGCAAAGGCGTGATTGCATCGCGGCGCGCCTGCCGCGCATTGGCTGGATCGTCGGTGGCCAACATCTCGAACGGCTTGCCGTGGCGCTAGCCAAGATCCCTTTCGCTCTGCCGGCGCTGCTGCTGCTCGCCGCCATCGCCAACATCGTCATTTGCACCACGCCGCTGCCGCTGACCGGGCAGGTCATTTTGTTCCTTCTGGTATGGGCAGGCGTGATGCTGTTGCGCCGCATCCCCGGCAGGCTGCCAACGCTAGTCATGATCTCGCTGGCGCTACTGATGGCGGGGCGGTACATCTGGTGGCGCTCGACCCAGACCCTTGACCTTCACACCGCGACCGAAGCAGTGATCGGCTACCTGCTCTTTGCCGCGGAAGCTTACACCTGGCTGGTGATGTTCCTCGGCTATATCCAGACGGCATGGCCGCTGAACCGCAAGCCGCGCGCGCTGCCGGCCGACCCCGCACTGTGGCCGACAGTCGATATCTACATCCCCAGCTATAACGAGCCGCTCTCCGTGGTGCGCCCGACCGTGTTCGCCGCGCGCAGCATCGACTGGCCCGCTCACAAGCTCAATGTGTACATCCTCGACGACGGTCGGCGCGACGAGTTTCAGGCCTTCGCCAGGGAAGCCGGCGTCGGCTACATCACGCGAGACAACAACCGCCACGCAAAGGCTGGCAATATCAACCAGGCGATACCGAAAACGCAGGGCGAATATATCGCCATCTTCGACTGCGATCACATCCCGACACGCTCATTCCTGCAAATGACGATGGGCGAGTTCGTCGCGGACCCCAAATGCGCGATGGTGCAGACGCCGCACCATTTCTTTTCTCCAGACCCGTTCGAACGCAACTTCGACACCTTCCGTCGTGTCCCCAATGAAGGCAGCCTGTTCTATGGCCTCATTCAAGATGGCAATGACCTCTGGAACTCGACCTTCTTCTGCGGTTCCTGCGCCGTCATCAAGCGCGCGCCATTACTGGAAGTCGGTGGCATCGCGGTAGAAACCGTTACCGAGGACGCGCACACTGCCCTCAAGCTGCACCGGCTCGGCTACAACACGGCATATCTGCGCACGGTGCAGGCTGCTGGTCTCGCAACCGAAAGCTTGTCCGGCCACATCGGCCAGCGCATCCGCTGGGCGCGTGGCATGGCGCAGATCTTCCGGATCGACAACCCATTGCTCGGCAAGGGGCTGAGCGTGTTCCAGAGGATCTGCTACAGCAACGCCATGCTGCATTTCTTCTATGGTATTCCACGGCTGATCTTCCTGACCATGCCGATCGCGTACCTCTATTTCGAGTTGCATGTGATCAACACGTCCGCCGTGCAGATTGCGGCCTACGTGCTGCCGTATATCTGCATCGCAAATATCTCCAACTCGCGGATACAAGGGAGGTTCCGGCATTCGTTCTGGGCCGAGGTTTATGAATCGGTACTGGCCTGGTACATCGTGCTGCCGACCACAGTGGCCTTCATCAACCCCAGGCTGGGCAAGTTCAACGTGACCGCCAAGGGCGGGCAGATCGAGGAGGAGTTTCTCGACTGGACAATTTCGAAGCCGTATCTTGTTCTGCTGGGAATCAACGTGCTGGGCCTTGCCCTCGGGCTTGGCCGCTTGCTGCTCTGGCGCACGGAGGAACCCGCGACGGTGGTGATGAATATGGCATGGGCGCTGGTGAACCTGATCATGCTGGGGGCCGCCGTCGGCGTGGCGAAGGAGGCAAGGCAGGTGCGCGTGTCGCACCGCATCCCGATGCGCGTGCCGGCCACGCTGCTGCTCCCGGATGGCAAGACGCTCGCTTGCCATACCGAGAACTACTCGATGGGCGGGCTCGGACTGGTGCTGCCGGTCGAAGCTCGCCTCGAGGGCGGTATGCGCGTCGGCGTCTGCCTGTCGCGCGGCAGCCAGCAATACCACTTCCCCGCTACCGTGACCCGCTACCACGACTACCGCCTGGGCGTGAAGCTCGACGAACTGACGACCGACATGGAGATCCAGCTTATCCAATGCACATTCGGGCGGGCCGACGCCTGGCTCGAGTGGCACGAGGGGCAGCAGACCGACGTGCCGCTGCGTGGCCTGAAGGACGTGGTCGGGATGGGCTATCAGGGTCTCCTGCGGCTCTACGACGCTTTCATGGATGCGGTTGACGCATTCTTTGCGCGGCCGCGGCCGCGCCAGCCCTGATCTCGCTCGACACGATGGGACTCTGGAACCTCTACTTCGCAGCCAAGCTCTACCTGTACGCGACCGGACAGGTCGCACCGAAATGGCTGTTCAATATTCTGTTCGCATCCGTGCTGCTGTTCCCGCTGCGTCGCCGCTGGCTGCGCCTGTTGCGGCAGTGCCTGGCCTTGCCTGCGGGTGCCGCCTTGCTGTACTGGGAATCAAACCTGCCGCCCTTCGCTCGCGTAGCCTCCCAGTTTTCAAATCTGCAGAGCTTCACGCCTGCCTACATGCTGGAGTTGTCCCAGCGAGTCATCAGCCATCAGATGATCGTCACGGCAATGGCGGCGCTAATCGCATACGCCATTGTCAACCGCTGGGTGCGCGTCTCGACGTTTGTTCTGCTTGCGCTGCTGGTGGTGCCGATGTGGCAGCAGGTCGGCGGCATCGCTGCTGGCACGGCCGCTACGCGGATAGCGGGCGGTACGGCGGGCACCCCCGGCCCCGCCGGCGTGGACAGTGCGGCAGTTGCCGGCGACAAGGATGCCCAGTTGGCAGGATTCCGCGAGCAGGAATCGAAGCGGCAGGTGAGCTTCGGCAAGCTCGCGGCAGCCCCCGACGCCCAGTTCGACATCATCGTGCTGCATATCTGCTCGCTCGCCTGGGACGATCTCGATGTCGCGAAGGCGCGCAATCATCCGCTGCTGTCGCGCTTCGACTTTCTGTTCAAGGACTTCAGTTCCGCGGCAAGCTATAGCGGGCCGGCAGCCATCCGGCTGCTGCGCGCTTCGTGCGGCCAGCAATCGCACCAGGCGCTCTACAGTCAGGCGCCGGCACAGTGCCACCTCTTCGAGGATCTGGCCCTGGCCGGCTTTGATGTAAAGATGTTGATGAATCACGACGGACACTTCGACAACTTCCTCGACGTCGTACAGAAGGAAATCGGCGTGCCGGATGTGAAGCCCGAGCCGACCGCGGGGCTGCCGGTGGCAATGCGTGCCTTCGATAACTCGCCTATCCTCGACGACTATGCCGTGCTGGAGAACTGGTACAAGGGCCGTCTCGCGCAAAAAGGCGGCCCGATGGCCCTGTACTACAACACCGTGTCCCTGCACGACGGCAATCGCCTGCCTGGCCAGAAACTGACCAGCCTCGAGTCCTATCCGCTTCGGATCAACAAGTTGCTGGGCGATGTGGACAAGCTGATCGAGCTGATTGGCCGCTCGGGGCGAAAGGCGGTAGTCGTCTTCGTGCCCGAGCACGGGGCAGCGCTGCGCGGTGACGAAAACCAGATCGCCGGCATGCGCGAGATCCCGTCGCCGCGCATTGTGCATGTCCCGGTGGGCGTCAAACTGGTAGGCCTGCCGGCGCCCGCGGCGGGCCAGCCGGTGACAATCGAGGCGCCGAGCAGTTTCCTTGCATTGGTGCAGTTGCTTTCGAATATCGTGGCAGACAGTCCGTTCCGGCCCGGTGCGCCCGCGCTGCCTCAGTATGCGAACGACCTGCCCCAGACGCAGATGATTGGCGAAGGGGACGACACTGTCATGCTCAGGCGCCGCAATGACTATGTTGTCCGCGGGGCGGACGGCATATGGCTGGAAGGTAAGCTATGAAGTCTGCGCAATCGCACCCGGCATGCGCCGTCAGCAGCGATATCGAGGCACTGGGCCAGAAGGTAGAGGGCTTCGCACCGGGACGGTACTACGACCAGCAGGCTGAGCAGGTCTTCCATGCCGCCGCTCGGCGCTGGCCGCGGCTGGCCCGCATGCTGGAGCGCAGCGACGCCGAGGTACCTCCCGCGCTGCCCGCACCGCTGCGTCCCTCGGGAGACGTCGTTACGCAAACACAGAATGACCCGGTTTATCTGGTTGAGCAGAATGGCTGAGGCGATTTCGTCTGCAAGGACTTCGAGCTAATGAACTCCATGACATCGTTTACGTATGACGCAGTGCTCGCAGACGAGCCTGCCGACTGGTCATCATCGGTCCGCAGCCCACATCTCTTGCGCGATATGTCGGAGCGGGACGCCCTGGCGTTGCTTGAGGTGTCAGGGGCGCTCGCCCTGCTGGTCGATGCCCAGGGAAGTATCCTGAAAGCGACAGAGACATCGGCACAATTGCTGGACTACCCGCGTGAGTACCTGCTCAGGTCCTCGATACTGGACATAGTTTCGTCCGAACACCGGGAACGACTTGCCGAACTGCTCCAGGGCTGCGAGCGAGACGGTTGCCACAAGTGGTACAGGGTGCGCTTCGCAGGTGGCATCAGTGGAAGCCGATGGCTGGATATCCGTCTGAGTCTCCACGCAAGCGAAGACGGAAGTTCGTGCCTGCTGATGTATGGCAGCGACGTGACGCGGTGGGTCGACAATGAACAGCGGCTCGTTGATGAGTCCTTTCGCGACCCCCTGACCGGTGTCGGCAACAGGGCTCTGATGCGCAAGCGCATCGCCGAGTATTTTGCCGATGACGGCAAGGGAAAGGCGCCGTTTGCTATCGCCCTGATGGACCTCGATGGATTCAAGAAGGTCAATGATTCCCTAGGCCACGAGTTCGGAGATGCGTTGCTCAAGCAGGTGAGCATGCGATTGAAAGACGTCGTGCGTCCGCAGGATACGGTGGCTCGGCTTGGCGGCGACGAGTTTGTACTGCTCCTGAATGGGATGACATCTGAGGCTGCCGCCATTGGTATGCTTGAAAGAATCACACACGCCTGCAGACAGCCCTTTCAGCTGTCCGGTTGCCAGGTTCGTGTCACCACGAGCATCGGGCTTACCTTCTGGGATGATTCGCATCGGTCCACCTCTCAGCTCCTCAGGTGCGCCGACCTTGCCATGTACGACGCCAAGGCGCAGGGCAAAAATCGCTACTGCGTCTATTCGTCGGAGCTGGAGCATCGCCTGGACGAACAGTTCCGCATTGAGCAGGGCATGTTCGAGGCGGTGCAGAACGGAGAATTCCTGCTGTGCTACCAGCCAATCGTGTGGCCCGGTTCGGGCAAGGTCTGCGCTGTCGAGGCACTGATGCGATGGGAACGCGAGAGCGAGATCGTTTCGCCGGATGTGTTTATCCCGATTGCCGAGAACAACGGCCTCATCAATCACCTGGGAGCGTGGGCGCTGCGCTGCGCCTGCGTGCAGCTTGCGGGCTGGGATGCATTGGGCATCCATGTCGACTACATGTCGGTGAATGTCTCGCCCGTCCAGTTCCGGCACCCCGGCTTCGCCGACAGCGTCAGACGGGCGATCGCGGAATCCGGCATCGGCGCCAATCGATTGTTTCTGGAGATTACGGAAGGGGCGTTGATGACCGACCCCAAGGCCGCCGAAGACCTGCTGATCGAGCTTCGTGCATTGGGCGTGCGCTTCGCCGTCGACGACTTCGGCACCGGCTATTCCAGCCTGTCCTACCTTCGCCGCTTCCCGCTCTCGGTGCTAAAGATCGACAGGAGCTTTGTCGCCGACATGATGAACTCGCCGCACGCCAGAACCATCGTGTCCGCGGTGCTGTCACTAGCGCGTGAACTGGGCCTGGTGGCGATCGCGGAGGGCGTCGAATCGGATGCGCAGAGCCATCTGCTGGCCGAGCAGGGTTGCGATCTGGTCCAGGGCTGGCGCTACGCCAAGGCGATGAGCCCAACCCAGTTTGAGAATGCTATCCAGACCGGCCAGCTGCAACTCGACAGTGCGCAAGTACTCCTGGACTAGACGCCGTGACGCAAAAGAAACAGTTATTCGAAGAACTCTGGACCAGAATGGCCAGGCAGGGAGACTTCCCCACGCTGCAATTCTGCTTCGACAACGTCTTCAAGACGCTGAACAGCGACATCAGCGTCGGCGAGATGGCCGCTGGCGTGCTCTCGGACTTCAGCCTGTCGCAGAAGGTCATCCGCCTGGCCAATTCGGCCATGTACCACTCGTTCGGCGGCGAGGTCACGACGGTATCTCGCGCCATCCTGATCCTGGGCGTCGATGCGATCAGCCACTTGACGCTCGGCGTCCAGTTACTGGACTACTTCAGTGGCGCAGCACCCAAGCGCCCGCAAGCCGCGCGGGCACTGCAGCAAGCGCTTGTCGCCGGCGAGTTCACGCGTGCACTAAGCAGCGCGCAAGGCATCAACCAGGCGGAGGAAGCGGTGGTCTGCACCTTGATGCACGACATAAGCCGGTTGCTGCTGGTGTTCTACCTGCCTGACGAATGGGCACGGATCGAAGCTCTGTGCGCCGAGGACGCCATCGCGCAAAGCGAGGCCTGCGAGCGTATCCTCGGCGTGACCCTGGAGGAAATCGCCGAAGCGGCCGCGGTGAAATGGCGGCTGCCTGCCCTGATCGCGAGGTCGATGACGCGCAAGCACCTCGACACGGAAATGGTGTTGGACTCCCATGGAGACTGGCTGGGCGCGATCGCCGAGATTTCCTCCCGGGCTGCGGCACTTCTTTCCAAGGGGGAGCCCGAGGAGGTCATCCATGACTTGCTGCAAAGCCATGCGCAGGCCTTGGGGCTGCAATCATCCGTCGTCGATGCCGCGGTATGGCAAGCCCGGGAACTCAATGCTTCCATCGCCGGATCCGAGTCGCATGATGTTGCCGAAGCGCCCCTACCCCATCATTCCGGCAAACCGCACAACGTCCTCAAGCGACTTCAGGAAAGTCTCCTTGAAATCAAACGCACGGGCGGCAATCTTCCGGTTTCCGAACTGGCCCCGCTGGTGCTCGAGTCAGCGATGAGGGCACTGAATTTCTCGCGTTGTTTTCTCATGCTCCTGAACCCGGCGGCCAAGCGTTTCGGAGCACGTGTCGCCTTTGGCGAGGGCATGCGGGAAAAGCTGGAAGCCTTGTCGTTCGAGGAAGGGTTCGTTCCGGACATCTTTCATTTCGCCGCCATCGCGCACAAGCCGCTGCTGTTTGCGGACACCTTCGACAAGGAAGTGGCGCACCGGGTGCCGCGCTGGTATCGCGAGCAACTGCCAGACGCCAAGTCCATCCTGCTCGCGCCCGTGGACATGCACAATCGCTGCGTCGCCATCATCTGCGGCGACTGGGGGTCAACCACCTGCGCGGGCGGCATGTCGGAGAGTGAGTTGGAAGCCCTTGACCTTCTGGCCCGGGAGATCTCTTCAGCCTTCCTCAGGTCCTCCGAGCGCCGGTGAGCGGTAGTTGCCACGTGTTGCCGCGTGTTGCCGCAGGTTGGCACCGCCATGGGCGGTCAAACGCCAGCACTACGCAGCGCGCAAGTCGACGCCTTTCGCCGTGCGCAGCGAGGCCCTGTGCGGCAAATAAAGACCAGCACTTGCCATATGCGGCCTGATTGCTTGACGCATCGTCATAGGCCCCGGGGCTTCAGCGGTACCGCGCGTGGCCGTGGCAACTGGCGCGGCGACGCGCATCGGCCTGGTGACGGGGGTTGCGCGTCGCTGCGTGGGAGCGCGTTCATGGCTTGTACCTCGCCGGACAGGGCCAGCGTCGTCGCGGCTGCCGCAGGGGTGTCCAGATGAAGCGCCAGCCAGCCGCGATAATCCGGCAGGGTGCGACCGGCCACATCGGTTTCCAACGTCTCGAGCAAAGCGGTGATGGAGTCCTGGTCGCCGCAGCGCAGTTCTCCCGCGAACAGATCGACCAACGGGCGCTGGAAGACCCGCTTGCATACCCCGTCCATATCATTCATCCGGCAGGCAAAGAAGAACGCGTACAAGCTGTCCGAACCCACAGTGCAGATATCGCCAACACGGCTCATGCGGCAGGCGCGCAGCGCATCCACATGCGCCACCTCAGGCAGCAATGGCAAGCGTAGCAGCACGTGCGGCAAACGAATGGTGCGACTGCGCGCAAGCGCAGTACGCACAAGCTCGACGAACTCTCCCGCCGGCACATAGCCGGTCGCGGCGCCGGAGACTACGGCGGACAGCGCGGTCTGGCAGTCGGCAGGGACCGGACGCGAGAATAGCTGACCCTGGATGCCTTCGAGGATTGCCTCGCCACGTGCGAACGTCGTGCGGCGCCCAATGACCAGGTTGGCGCCGAGGTTCAGGACCAGCAGTTCATAGTGCTGCCGCATGGCTTCCCCGTCTTCTCGCACCACAATCTTCAAGGCCTCGCCGCAGCGGCGGCGCAACTGATGGACCTGTCGTGCCAGCCCTTCGAGTTGTTGGTGGCCGCCGTAATGGAATATCACCGTCGCGGCGACGGCATTCTGCGCGGTGGCGGCCACGGCTTCATTACTGTCGACCACCTCCCAGTGCTCGGGTATCCAGCGTTCGCGTATCACCGCATCGCGGGCAACGATCACACGCTGCTCGTCGGGTGCCAGCAGACCGGCCTCCTCCGTGGCGCCGGTGACCGCATCGCTTGCCACCATCAGGCGATGGTCGCGCGGCGAAAAGCGCAGCGCAAGCGTCTCGCTTGCCACGACGGCGTCGCGATCGCGCCAGAACGCGACTTCCCACGCGCGTTGACCGTGGCGCAGAGTGAGCCGCACGACGCCAGCAAAGCGGCCGTGGAAGGCATGCAGATCGGTAGCAGCGCGATTGTCCTCTGTCGCCGGCGGCGCCAATATCAGCAGCACGCCGTGGTGTCGCCGCGCGCACCAGGCGGAAAGACGAGCGCCTTCCTGCTGCAGCGCATTGCCATCGTGCCACGAGAAGAAGGCTTCCGCGCCGTCTACGAGGAACTGGCTGCCGTGCGCGGCGCATCGATCGGACAGCGACTGGAGCGCTTCGAGCAGGACGTCGATGCCCGGCCGCCCAGGCAGGGTGCGCAGCGAGCAGAGATTGGCCTTGCGGTGCAGCGATCCCGGGGCGTCAATGTCCAGGCCATGCTGGCGCAGCCCCGCCGCGATGTCCGGTGCATCGCGCGTGGACAGGACGGTCGCGGGGCCGCGCAGCGCGGGGACCGCGGTCTGCCAGAGCAGCGCATCGCGCGCCGGCGATGGCTCGGCGTAGATCGCGTGCACGCAATCTGGGGCGAGCGCCGCGAGCGCCGGCGGCAGGCCGTCGATGGCCAGTGTCACGCGATGCCGCGAGCGCGCGAAGCGGGGGCGGCGTGTTTCTGGTGCGCGCATGCCTTCGGTATCGTTCATTGCAGCCCTCAGTAGGCGGAGTAAGGCCGCACAGGGGTGGGCGGAAAAGCCCGGCCTTCCTGTCTGCTGAAGTAATAGCGCAGATACGCCATCGCGCGGTTCGGCGCATAGTTGCGCGAACGGTCGATCTGGAAACGCAGGCCAGCCACCAGGTATGGCGAAATGTCGTACTCGACCGCGCCACCCAAAGCGTAGCTGATGCCCCCGCCCGATCCGCCCGCATACACGGGGGGCGCGAGCTGATTGCTTGCCAGACGGGCTACGGCCGATGCTTGGAGGTCCGGCCGGGTCGGGTAGTACGGCATATCCTTCTCGTAGGTATTCGACCAGCCGAGCAATCCCTGCAACTGCCATGACCACGGCCCGCGCCGTCCGGCCCAGTCGAGCGGGACGCCAAGCGAAAGATAGCGCTGCGGGCTGTAATAGCCGCCGTGGCCAAAACTGTAGAAGCGTAGATTTTCGGCATAGTGCCAGTAATTGGCCACCAGGCCGCTCTTCACGCGCTGGCCGCTTTGCTCGAACAGCGGCCAGTCGATGCCCGTTCGCAGCGTCAACTCGCGATTGGTCATCACGTTGTGCCCGGTCAGCAAGCCTGCGCCCAGATCTGCGAACACGCTGCCGCGACCCACGCCCTGGGCGTAGTGCAGATTGATGCCGTTGCGCAGCACACCGCCCCACGTCTGGCCGGTTGCCGGATCGGTCGCGCCGGCGTAGGAAATCAGGCTGCTGGTAACGGCGCGCCGCGACACGTCGACGGATGCCGAGGCATTGCCAAGTTCCGCGCGATAGCGCAAGCCGGCGGCGACGCTTTGCCTGACGAAGCCGAGCGGCGTGGTACCAATATCAGCGCGCCAGCTGTCGTAGGCGCGGTCCGACTCATAACCGGCTGCCAGCGCCATGCCGCGCTCATGCTGGGCAGCCGGCAAGAGGTTCGCATTGCCGCGCGCGGCAATCTGGCCGAAGGTGGTGACGTCGGCAAAGCGGTCGGCCGGCAGCGTGCCGGCATCGAGCAGGACGGTATCGGCCTGGAGGAAGGCGTGGCCGCTGTAGCCGTGCGGCATGCGCAAGTACAGCGGAATCTCGATGGCGTCCAGTTTCGATATGCCGGGGTCACCGGCCTTTTGCGACGCCAGGGTGGCGGTGGCGAACTGTCCTTGCCGGCGCGCCTCGAGCGCGCGCAGGGCGTGCTCGGCCGGCGTGCCGTCCGGCCCGGGCAGAACGCTCGCGCGCTGCTCCTGGGCCTGTGATTCGCGATACAGCGCCGCCGCCTCGTCGTAGGCGCCGCGCGCCTGGGCGATGCGTCCCTGCTGGACGGTGATATCGGAACGCTCCGGATACCTGCGCCGTAGCAAGTCGGCCACGGCCGCGGCTTCATCCTCTCGCCTCAGCGCGGTGAGACGTCGGGCGACGGAGAGCCGCGTATCGATATCCTCTTCCGGGGCGTCGGCCAGCACCGCGCGCACCAGGTCGGTGGCGGCATCAAGCTTGCCTTCGCGTTCAAGCATGCGGGCTAAGGTAAGGCGTGCGCCTGCGTCTTGCGGTTGCGAGGCAAGCACCATGCTTGCGGCCTTGGCGGCAGACGCATAGTCGCCCTGCGCGTCTCGCAGGTCCGCCAGGGTCAGCAGCCAGCGGCGGTCCTCCTGCTGCCTGGCCGGCACGGCAAGCAAAGTCTGCTCGGCGCGCCCCAGCTCGCCCTGCGCGATCAGGCGATCCGTTTCGCGCAGGGCAAGCCGCAGGCGTTGCCCTTCGAACGCGGCGCGATCATCTTGCGAGAGACCGGGGCGCGTGCCCGCATCGTCCAGCCATGCTGCCAGTTCGCGGTCGCGTTGGGCCGCGGCGAGCAGCTCGCCGTAGCGCAGGCGTACCCCAATGGCGGGATCTTCGGGATGGGCGGCGAGCCAGTCCTGCACGAGCCGCAGCCCAACGTCCGGCTCGCGCAGGCCGATCCATTCGCGCCCGATCGTGGCGAGCATCTGCGGATCGGCGGCGGCCGCAAGCGTCGCCCGCTGCAATAACACGCGCGCCTGTGGCTCGTATCCGCGGGCAATCAGCTGGCGCGCATCACGCAACCGCTGCTGGGCGGCCAGACTGCCAGCGAGCCTGAGCATACCTTCGCTGCGTTCGCCCTGCGGTATGGGTGCGAGGACTTCGCTCGCACCGTCGATGTCCTCCAGTGAATTGCGAAAGAGCGCATTGGCGTAACGCATTTCCGGCGCCTGCGATACCAAGAGTCCGTCGTCCAGCACGGAGCGCCCAAGCGCGGGCAGGCCGAGGTCGCGGTAGATGCGGGCCAGGGTAAAGCGGCTCCAGGGCGAATCCGGCTTCAGGCGGATGGCTTCTTCGAGCCGGGCCATCGCCGGGCTGTTCTTGCGTTGCGCAAGCAACTGGTCCGCTTGCGTCGCCAGCACGTCGGCGCGCAGCGCGTTCAACTCGGCCTGGGCCCCCGTCAGGCGCTTCTCCGTGCCAGCGATCAAGGGAGCAATCTCTTCGTTGCGCTGGTTGTCGCGCAGGAGTGTCGCTAGCCGGCGCAGCGCGCCGAGATCCGGCTCGCGAGCAGAGAGCTGGTGACGCAACAACGCTTCGGCTTCCGGCAATTTCTGCTGCGCCATCAGCGCGTCGGCGAGGACCAGTTGAGCGCTAGGATTCTCCGGCTGTTGCGCCAGCGCCCGCCGGACAATCGCCTCCGCCTCGGCCGGCCTGCCTTGCGCGTTGGCGTCGCGCGCCCGTGCCACGGAACCCCAGAAGGCAGCGGTGGCGAGCAAGCCGCGCCATTTCCCCCCTTGCTCGGGATCGAGCCGCAAAGCGCGTGCAAATAGCTCGCGCGCTTCATCGTGTCGGCCCTGGCGCATGCGGACCAGTCCCAGTGCTCCGATCAGCACGGCATCGCCCGCACGGGTACGGTAGGCGTCTTGCAGTGCGTTCTCGGCCTCAATCAGGTTGCCACGTTCAAGCTGTGCAAGGCCGCGCTGGCGAGCCTGGTAGCCGGGGTCGGCGAGCATGCGCCGGTGGGCATCGAGCTTTTCGGCAAGCGTGGCCAGCGTTGCCTGCGCGACCTGGTCGTCCGGTACTTCCTTCAGATAGAGCTCGAACGCGCGATAGTAGGCGGGGTCGTCGCGAACATTGTTCAGTGCACGGCGCCACGCTTCCAGCGCCGTCTTGCGATCCGCGTCGGGCCGCTGCGCGACACCATGGAGGATGCCCAGTCCCTCTTGGCGAGTGGCCTCACGCTCGGTGAGCAGGCTACCGAGTACACGTGCCAGCCGGGTGTCGCCCGGGTCTTGCCGGGTGGCAAGCCGCAACGCCGCGATGGCTTGCAGGCGTCCGGCGGAGGTGCCTGCCAGGATGCGATAGTATTCGCCCGCCAGCTCGCCGCTTGGCGCTCCGCGGGGAAATAGCGCCTGCAACCGGGCCGACGCCTCATCGGACTTCCCGCTGCGCGCCAGCAGGCGGATGCGGGCCATTTCCGGCTTGTCACGGGTTGCAATCCGATAGCTGTCCTCCAGCCCCCGTGTCGCCGGGTTGTCCGGATTGCCCTGGCGCATCTGGCGCAGGATCAGCTCGGCCTGGGCTGGGCGATTGGAGCGAATTTCGATCAGGCCGAGCAACTGCAGCGCCTCTGGCTGCCGGGGATCGAGCAGCAAGGCCTTTTCCAGCACCTCACGCGCGAGGTCGGCGCGGCCTTTCGCTTCCCACATCCGGGCCGCGGCCAGCAGTTGCGCCATTTCAGCCGAGAGCGCCGGACCGGGCGCGACCGCGGTGCTCTGGGCTTGGGCTGGTGCGCTTGCCGTGTTGGCCAGGAGCAGCGCCAAGGCTGAGACTAGCGCGCGGCGGCAGGGCATGTGGTTTTCCAGGCAGGGACGAGGGCGCCGTCGGCATCAAAACGATACATCCGGTCCAGGTAGCCGAGACCGAAAAGGGCAAGCACCTGGCTGTAGTATCCCAGTGGCGCCTGAGCAGCCAGAGCGCGTGTGCGTTGCGCCTGTGCATGGGCCAGGCCGGGCTTGCCCAGCGCTATGAGAAGCGGTACGACGGCAGCGGAGAAGCCGGCATTGCCAGCGTTGCGTCCGGGCATGCCCGTCTGTGTGTTCAAGCGTTCTGGCGGATAACCGTTGGTGGCCACAAAATCGGCAAGCGGCTCGAACTTACGTAGCATGGCCGGGCGCAGCGGCTCCTGCGGCGCGAGCATGCCGGCCCAGAGGTACACCCGGATCGCGTTATATGCGCTCTCGGCCTGGGTTTTCGTATCCGGCTGGAAGCCGCGGACAGCGTGATACTCGACCCAGTCGGGGGAAAAGCCGAGCGGCGCAGTGGCCATCACCTGCCTGGCCGACGTCTCGACGAGGTGCGTCCATGCCGTTTGCTCAGGCAATGCCGTAGCGAGACGGCGCATGAGTTGCAGCGGCACATAGCTTGGATTCAGCCGCCACACATCGGGCTTGAGCTGGAATCCGACGGGGCCGGGAAGAAGCGTGCGGCCGAGGGCCGGCAACTGCGCGGTTTCCTCTTGCAGGATGCGGCCGGCCAAGACGGAGCCCAGCGCCGTGAAACGACGCTCCTGCCAAAGGCGGCCGGCCTCCAAAAGCGTGTAGGCGATCCAGAGGTCGGCGTCGCTGGCTGGGTTGGCATCGATCGTGCCCCATGTTCCACCGTCGCCGCCGTCTGCGCGTTTGCCCCAGATCCATGCGGGAAGATGCGCGGTCAGGTCGCCGCGCGCGAGGTTGTCTTCGGTCCAGCCGAGCAGCTTGTCGAACATGGGGCGGTCGTTGGCAACCAGCGCAAAGAACAAGCCATAGGCCTGGCCTTCCGACACAGTAACGCTCTGCTCGCTGCTCGCATCGACGACGCGCCCCTCTACGCTGATCGTATTGCGCCTGAAGTCTTCCCAATCCGGCCAGGGACAGGTCGCCGCGCCACCGGCAACGGTGGCGGTGGCGGTGGCGGTGGCGGTGGCGGTGGCGGTGGCCATCATGCCGGCCAGGAGCCAGCGAGCAAGGCGAGCCCGCATCCGCGCCATGTCAGCCTCCCGCACGACGGGCTGCGATGCGGCTCAGCGCCAGAAAGGCGGCGAGCGCGAAGACCAGGCCGGCCAGGATCCCGGCGACCGCCATCAAGGCCGGATACGCGGAGACCTTGACCCAGATACGTGCATACCAGGGGAATTCGCCAACGTAATAGCGCTCGCCGATTCGCAGAGATTCGATCTCTTGCTGGCGGATGATGGTCAGGTCGCCCCGTACCTGGCTTACCTTGCCAGGGTCCTCCAGAGCGTCCAGCACATCGCCGACCCGGCCGGGATCGGCCGCGGTAATCGCTACCACACTCTTGCTCTTGGCGTAGGGCGACTCGAAGCCGATGAGCGCGACGATGGGGCCGCCGGCAGTCAGGATGGCCCTGCCGGCAGGCGCTACAGCATCCCCTTCGAGGCCGTTCCACCAGTCCGGCCAGGCGCTGGAGCGCTGGTCACGCAGTGCTATCTCGGTCCTGCCTCGCTCGATCAGCAAAGGCAGGGACTTGCCCCATTGCGCGAGCCATTGTGCGGCCGAGCCTGTGCCAATGACCAGCAGGTTGTGGTCTGTGACAGTGTCGATGGCCTTTACGGGCGTCACTGTCACACGCAGTGCCGGCAACCCGGTCCATTTTCCCATGTGGCCGAGCAGGGTCAGAAGCGTTTCCTTATCGCGGGCAGTGGGCGCGTCCGGAATCACGACCGCCGTATCCGCAAGATCGGCAAGCCGTGTGAACGGATAGCCGCTATTGGCAAAGAATGCCAGATTGGGCAAGGCTGCGTAGTGATGGAAACCGCTGAAGTCGATGGTCGAGTCCGGGTCAATGGCGGCACGCGCCACGTCGCCCCCCGTCGCCGCGCAAAGCCCGGTCTTCTGCGAGTCGATATGGAAGCGGAACTGAAGCTGATTGTTGCTGCCGACGCGGAAGGCTGGAATCTGGATCTCGTTGGTCACGATGGCATTGCTGCCCGACAACAGTGGCACGCTTACGGCGCTCTCGTCGCTCTGGCTGCTTAGCGGCTTTAGCCGGTATGATTTGACCAGTTGATCGTTGATGTCCACGCCCAGCACCGAATCGTTGTACGCGGACGGCGCCGTGTAGCGGTACTTTACATTGAGCGGGACGCTGCGTTGATTCCAGCCATACAGATCGGCGGGCACGCGCAGGTTGATGCGAATCGGCTCCGGACTATTGCCTGCCACCTGCAGTTGCTGCGGCTCCTTGACAAGTTCCTTGAACCATACCGGGCGATCCACCGGCGCCCAGTTTGGTGCATCGTACGGCTGGCGCGGCTGGCCCGGATCTACCGACTGCACTAGTGTGGCTGCGCCGGCCATCGCCGCCTTGCCCAGCACCAGCGCGTTGGCGGCGGTCTGCAGTTCCTGCGCGTTGCGCCCGGCAATCAGAAGCAGCTTGCGGCCAGGCGTGGCGGGGTTGTCGATGACGCTGATGGATGCGCCCCCGATCGCCGGTATATCCAGGCCAGCGGGCATCTCCGCTGGTGTCGCGAAGACAATGGCGTGCCTGTCCGCTGGCGGCGTGTCGGTCACTGGAAAGCGCGCCTCGCGGTAGCTCGCGAGCGCCCCCAGCCACGAAGCGACCACGCCTGCCGCGCGCAGCGTACTGCTGCTGGCGGTATTCGGTAGCACAAAAGGCAGCGTGACGCGGCCGTTGTCGCGGCGATCGAAGAACGGCGCGGGTATCAGCGAAAGGCTATTCGGGAGACTGACGCTGGCCTTGGATAACGTCAGGGTAGTCGTCGGACTGATATCGGCCCACAGGCTGGAATGGGTGGGATCCTCACACTGATCCACCGTATAGTGGGCAATGAGCTGGACGCCAATGCGGTTGAAATCGGTGAAGAAGCGCGGGTCGAGATCGAGTTCCCGCGTCACCGGCTGCCCTGCGTGCTCCTTGTCCAGCGGCAGTGTGGCGACCACTTCGTCGTTCAATGTGATCTTGATATGCGAAAGAGAATGGATCAGCGAGGGTGAGTAAGTGAAGTTCAACGTCAGCTTCGCCGCTGTGACAATCTCGTCGAGGCGTACCCCGACGTTCAGCGTCCGGCTGGCATTGACGCCGCGAAGCGCGATCGGACCGTATTCGCCCAGCTGGCGGAGTGCCAGGGTCTGCGCCTTGAGGGGCATCGCAGGTGCCGCCACGCTTTGCGTTGCGGGTACAGGTGGAAGCGTGTCGTGCGCATTGGGCGCCGCCTGCGAGAGCGGCGACGCAAATAGCAGCCCTGCCGCAGCCATGCAGGCGCGCCGAATGGCTGACAACGGAAAAGTCATGACGGAACGCTGGTTGTTTTGTAGGCGATATTGGACGAAGACCCCACTCCGGCGCTTCGCGTCGCGCTTCTTGCGAATATTCACGCGTGCGCATCGCCGATCAGGACGTCCTATTCCTATTCTCGAAATTGTCGGGTTGTCGCTCTCGCGCTAGGCAGGAGGACAGGCTCTCTATCGGCAGAATGGCAACATTCCTTTAGCCGGCTCTGTCACGTTACCGGCGCGGTCGCGTAAGATCACGGCGCGGTAGCGCTGCGTACTGAGAATGGGGTGATGTTCGCTCCCAGTCTCAACAGGCATGCCAAGCCGGCATTTGGGCCTGAGGTTGGAAAAATTGGATTCCAGCTGAACATCGATCTCATGTAGGAAGAGCATGAAAATTCTTGCGCATAGCCATACGTCTATCGTGGACCAGGTAGCCGGCGCCGTGGTACGCAGCGCGACCAACCACACGGTCGGCGCTCTGATGCGTGGTCACGGTTTGATAGGCGTCATTGTCATCGCCATCGTGCTCATCTTGGGCGTTTGGGCCGTCAAGCGGCTCTTTTGAAGCGGAGTAGCAATGTCAGAGGGATTTCACGTACACGGTGCCCACGACCACGCGCTTGAGCACGCGGCGGAAATCGGTCATGCCGACAGCTTTTCGGGCCGCATTGCGGTGATGACAGCGATCTTGTCGACGGCTGGCGCGGTTTTCGGATATCAGGGCGGGGCGACCCAAAACGAAGCGCTGCTTCTGAAGAATGAAGCCGCTATTCACAAGACCGAAGCAGCCAACCAATGGGCCTACTACCAAGCGAAGGGACAGAAGCAAGCGATTGCTGAACTGACGGCACAGCTGCCCGGAGTGGATCAAGCCGCCGCCAAACGGGAAGCGCTGCGCTACGGGTCGGAGAAGGAGCAAATCCGGCAGAAGGCAGAGGCGCAAGAGCAGGCGGCCAGGGACGCTGACGAGGCCAGTGAGAATGCCGTCCACCATCATCACCGCTGGGCACAAGCCGTCGTAGCTGTTCAGGTTTCTATCGCCTTGGCGGCAATCACGCTGCTCACGCGGCGCCGATGGTTGCAGGTGGCATCGTACGGGGTAGGCGCGATTGGCGGTGTTCTGGCTGTCCTTTCAATGCTCCACATCTAGGAAAAGATGAAAACGACAATCAGCCAGTTGCCAGTGGCCGGTTGAGCGTGTCGCGCTCCGTCTGCAGCCGCGCCCGTTCCTCGGCGCCGGCCGCAGCGGCGTCTTGCGCCCTCGCCTGCACGGCCGCCAGCTCGGTGCGCAGGTCCGCCCTTCTGGCACAGCGTGTGCTCCTGGTCGATCTCGCGCAGCGCGCGGCGCTCGGTGGCGCTGGCCCGCTCCTGCGCCACTGCGACCTGCTCGCGGGTTGCTCTCCAGCTCCGTCGAGAATTGGAGGGTCGGTCACGCAGATCCGAAAGACCACCAACGCGTCATAATTTTTTTTTGCAAATTAAGATGACCGGTCATATACTACTTCCACCAAACCGAATTTCGGTGTCATGGAGCACATCATGCAACTTAGCGGCAACACCATCTTCATCACGGGCGGCGGTTCCGGAATCGGGCGCGGCCTGGCAGAAGCCCTTCACAAGCAAGGCAATCAAGTCATCATTTCCGGGCGGCGCAAGAGCCACTTGGAGGCGACAGTCCGAGCGAACCCCGGGATGGCGTCGATCGAGCTCGACGTCACTGATCCGGCCAATATTGCCGCGGTCGCCAGACAACTGACGAACGACTTCCCGAAACTCAACATCCTCATCAACAACGCGGGCATCATGCAGATCGACGATGCGAGCGGCCCGGTCGACGAGGAACTGCTCGTGTCGACCGTGGCGACCAACCTGCTCGGCCCCATCCGCCTCACAGGGGCGCTCATCGAGCATCTGAAGAAGCAGCCCGAAGCGACCATCATCAACGTGTCGTCGGTCCTCGGCTTCGTTCCGCTCGCCGTCACCGCGGTTTACTCGTCGACCAAGGCCGCCATTCACTCGTACTCGGAGTCACTTCGCTGGCGCCTGAAGAACACTTCGGTGAAGGTCCGCGAAATCGCACCGCCCTGGGTTCAGACCGACCTACTGAACAGCAACGACGAGCCGCGCGCCATGCCGCTTGCGCCGTTCATCGCGGAGACGATGCAGGTGCTCGCGACGGACGCCAACGAAGTGCTGGTCGAGAATGCCAAGCAACTCCGCGCAGCGGTCGGACCCGACAATGGCGCGTTCTCACTGCAGTTCAACGACATCTTCGTCGCTGGCTGAGCCCATCGGGACGATCGCGTCCCTGAACCAATTTAAAGGACAGAGCCATGGGCAGACCGAGCGTTCGTCCCCTCATCGTCGATGCAGGTCTGCGCGTCTTCCTGCGTGGCGGCTTCACCGCGAGCAGCGTCCAGGACATCACCGACGAGGCCGGCGTCCCAAAGGGGTCGTTCTACAACCACTTCGAAAGCAAGGAAGCCCTGGGCGCTGAAATCGTCGACCTCTACGCAGAGGGAGGCGAGCGGCGAGCGGCGCTGAAGGACAGGTCTCGCCCCCCCCTGGAAAGGCTACGCGCCCACTTCACGGGGCTGACCGAGATGTACAGGGCGGCGAACTTCTCCAAAGGCTGCCTACTGGGAAATTTCAGCGCCGAGGTCTCCGAGTCCAGCCCTGAGATTCGCGAGCGCCTCGCGGTGCTGTTTGCACGTTGGACTAGCGAGATGGAAGAGGCGATTTCCGAGGCGCAGCAGCGCGGCGAGGTACCGACGCAGACCTCGGCCGCCGACCTCGCCGCATTCCTGCTGGACGCCTACGAAGGCGCGATTCTCCGCTCAAGAGTGGAGAAGAGCTCACGCGCCTTCGAACGCTTCGAGACCCTCGTGTTCGAGAAGATCCTGCGTTAAGCCAGCACGTCAAGAGACGTGCCACCAACCAACCTCAAGACGGCAGACGCATATGGCGCATCGCCGTGTAGGAGCACGCCGGTATGAATACCGCAATCGCGTCCGCAACAGTCCCGAAGCCACTGTACTGGTTGGCGCTAGGCGCCTTTGCCATCGGCACCGAAGGCTTCATGATCGCACCGCTGCTGCCCAGTATTGCAGCAGACTTGGGCGTGAGCGTCTCTATGGCCGGTCAGTTGGTCACCGCATTTGCGTTGGCCTATGCACTCAGCTCGCCGATTCTAACCGTCCTGACTGGGTCAGCAAACAGGCGACGGCTTCTGATACTGTGCTTGGGCGCGTTCGCCGTTGCGAACGTCATCGCCTTCAGTTCGTCGGGCTACTGGCAACTGTTAGGTGCGCGCCTATTGCTCGCGTTCTCCGCGGGCTTGTATGTGCCGAGCGCGAATGCGGTAGCCACAGCGCTCGTCTCGCCCGAGCGTCGAGGACGCGCGTTGTCCATTGTCAATGGTGGCACGAGCCTCGCAATCGCACTCGGCGTCCCGTTGGGAGCCATCGTCGGGCATGCAGCCGGATGGCGGATGACCTTCGCGGGCGTCGCAGTCTTGGCTGTCATCGCCACCATCGCGCTCCAACTGGGGCTACCGAGAGCATTCGGCGCCGGCATTCCTGTGGCATCCCTCAAGGCGCGGTACGCAGTGGCACGAAACCCGCAGGTTCTGCGGGCGCTGATGGTGACGACGTTGTGGGCCATGGGAGCCTATACGGTCTACACCTACGTCGCGAGCTACATCGCCGGAGCGACCGGCATCGTCGGCGCAGGTCTCAGCGTGATTCTCTTCGTCTGGGGCCTGTCTGCGGCAGCCGGCGTCTTCCTGGGGGGAAATCTCACGGACAAGCTCGGGGCAGAACAGGTGATCAAGCCGGCGCTCGCCGCCCTGGCGTTTGCCTTCGGCAGCTTGTCCTTGATCGCGCTCTCGCCGGGCCACTCGCTGTCTGTAGTGCCAGTGATCGTCGCTGTGGTTGTGTGGGGATTGTCGGCGTGGGCGTTCTTCCCTGCGCAACAAGCCCGGCTCATCGGTATCGCCGGCCTTCCTGTCGCCCCAGTCGTGCTGTCTCTGAACGCATCGTTCATGTTCGCGGGCTTCTCGCTCGGAGCCGCACTCGGTGCTTTCACGCTCAATCACGCATCGTTCGCGGACCTTGGCTGGGTAGGCGCGACTTGCGAACTCGTCGCGCTGCTGCTCTTGTGGCTCGGCTCTGCCAAAGCGTCTGCAGTCACAAACACTCTGCCCGCCACGTCTACGGCGAATGAGTAGTCCGCCTTCAACTCGAAGCGTACGAAGCACCCGCCCATCGCGAATGAGACACCGCGTCGGAACGTGCGTACTTTTTCATTCGCCAACGCGATACCATCGGGTAGACTCCCCCGCGCGTCGTGTTTGCGCAGAATAGCGAGATCTTCGCGCTGACGAAGATTTGCTTGCTGCCTGCGACGCGCTTCGGGGCCCGCATGTGCACTACCTCCCGCAGTGAAGTACATAGAATGCAAGGATACCTACCCAGTGTTGTGTTGACCGGAGCTGCGCCTCTGCTCGAGGTACTCGGCGTTCAACCCGAGTTGGTTGCGACCGGAGCCGAGCTGCCGGAGCTTGCGCTCCGTTCCGCCGACGTGCCGATCCGGGGTGCGCAAGTGCTTCGATTCCTTTCGCTGGCTGCTGAAGTTACGCAATGCCGGAACTTTGGACTAAGACTCGCCGAATATCAGGGCCTGGCGGTCCTGGGGCCGATCCTTGTGATGATGCATGGCGCGCGTACCCTCGGGGAGGCAATGGATACGCTTGCCGAGTTCTACGTGCTACATACCTCGATGTCTTCTGTACGTGCAGTGCGGGACGAACAGGGGATGGTCTTGACTTACGACATTGAAAACGCTTCCGGTCCCGGAGAAGTTCAGGCAGTTGAACTGGGTCTCGCCAACGGTATGCAGTACTTGCGTACCATCTGTGGTTCCACCTGGCAGCCGGCCGTTGTGCAATTCCGTCATTCGGCGCCTGCGGACTGCACAATGCACAGGCGCACATTCGGACCGTCCCTCAACTTCGATCAGGACAGAAATGCGATTGTCCTCGATCGCGATACGGTGACGCGTCCGGTAACGCAACTTCGCCGTAACGCGCATCGTGTGCTCGAAGCACACTTGCGGCGAGAAAGGGCTCAGGTGGAGGCGCTATGGACGGTACGCACGCAAACGATGATTCGCACGCTCTTGCCGTTCACTGACAGTTCGCTCAACGCCATAGCGCGAGCGCTCGCAACGTCCCCGCGGTCCTTGCAACGTCGCCTCGCTGAGGCCCGCACGACGTTCGAAGAACTGCGGGAACAAGTTCGTGAAGATCTCGCCCTGAAGTATGTGCAGCAGTCAAATCTGCGTCTCGCCGAGATCTCTGAACTGCTCGGCTATTCGCAGCAAAGCGCGTTTAGCCGTGCGTTCAAGCGACTGCGGAGCGTCACGCCCCGGCAATATCGAGCCATGCGTCACGGGGACGACCCCGGACGTCCTGCCAGGTAGCAATAGCCTGCCTTGGGTTTCACGTGGCGACGAACGTGGGATTCAGGAACTCCGGATCAGGATATTGATAGAAGCCGCGTCCCACTGACTCGCCGATACACCCGGTATCGATGAAATGCGCTTTCATGTATTCTGCAATGCGCCGATGCGTCGAATCGCCCGTACGTTCCGCAAGAGCGCGCGTGACGTTATAGACGGTCGTCATGCCGATTCCGTCGAGAATGCCGAATGGGCCAATCCGATCCGCCTTCGCAATCATCCACGCCTTGTCGATCGTTTGCACGTCGGCGACGTCGTTGACCAGCAGACCCAGCGCGGCGATCAGCATCGGGACGAGCATGGTATTGAGCAGGTAGCCGGGCTGCTCCTTGCGCAGTGGTAAAGGCACCATGCCAATACGGTGTGCGAACTGAACTATGCGCGCGAATACGGCGGGGTCGGTGCCCGGATGGCCCATGATTTCGGCGATGTTGTGCTTCCACACTTCGTGCGCGAAATGCAGGCTCAGCACGCGCTCGGGCCGGTCAGTGCACATGGCAAACTGGCTTGGCACCAGCGTCGACGAGTTGCTCGCAAAGATGGTGCCGGCCGGCGCTACCGCTGACAGTGAACGGTAGAATGACTGCTTGATTGCCAGATCCTCAGGGATGGCTTCGATGACGAGGTCCATGTCCGCAACGGCCGAACCGAGGTCGGTATTGCCCTCGATGCGTGCCAGCGTGGCTTCGATCTGCTCGCGAGGGGCGCCCAAGTCTGCAGCGTAGACGCGCCCTAGCGCATCAAAACGGGCGTTCGCGCGGTCCAGGCAGGCGGTATCGACGTCGTAGGCTACGACGTCGATACCGGAAAACGCGCACTGAAAGGCGATCTGCGCGCCCAGCACGCCGGTGCCGGCCACCATGACGCGTGCGATCGGCTGATTGTCGTTTAGGGAATGAGAAGGCATGAGTGACGGGTGCGGTGCGTAGCGTATATCGGATCCAGGGATGGAAGCGGTGCGCAGGGTGCAAGGTGGGTCATCGGCGTGACCTCCGTGAGCCAGATGCCTGGCTCACGTCCGTTGCCGTCGCTTAGCGTCCGCCCTGGCAGCCGATCAGGTCGATCTCGGGCAACTCATTGGCTTTGCAGTAGTCCTGGTAGCGGCTCAAAGCCGTCCGCCACGTCTCGACGAACGTGACCGTGCCGTTTTCGTCGAGGAAGTGCAGCTCACCGGTCGACACCACGAGCGCCATACCATTGTCGTCGTCGGAGAGATTCGTAAACGAGTGTGACGACTCCGACGGCTCAAAAACGAAATCGCCGGCTTGCGCGATCCAATCGTGCTGGTCGTATTTCCATCGACCGCTGAGTGTGTAGACCATCACCGTGCCCGTATGGCGATGAATATGCGCGCCTTCGCCTTTGGCAGCCTTCATGACCAATACCACTTCGCCCGTGACCGGGTTGATTTTGAAGTATTTGAGTAGAATTTTGTCGTTAATAGGGGCGAAGGGAATCCACGGCGTGGCGCTTGCGCCGATATGGACCGTGTCGATCGCGGAAACATCGTTGAGGACTTGCGTAGCTTCTGTGTTCATGGAACGTCTCCGATTGAGTTGAGGGCTGGGCGTGCGCAGCGCGAACCGTGCGCAATCTCCAGTCCCTATTCAATCGCAAGTCACCTGTGGGAACTTGACCTGTGCCGCCCCAATTTGTACTTTACGCGCCAAGTGTGTTTTGTAAGCTGATCTCATTCAGGACAAGGCTGACCCGCGGCACCCCACATCGCCACATCCTTCACATGCGACTCGAATGTGCCGGGCGGTGTGCTGCGCCCCCCACCCGGATTCCAGCTCCAGGGGATAAAGCCATGCATACAGGCATCGTGACGCAGATGCTCTGCCAAACCCGCTGCGTCCCGACCACGATTGCGCTTGGGGTCGCGCAACTGCTGACAGATCTCCGCGCCGCTCTTACCGAACCACTGGAATTGCACAGGGGCCAATTGCCAGGCAATGCCGACATGTGGTGGCGCATGCGGTACATCGTTCAGCGCGGTCGAAGTCACATGGGGCAAGTTGTGCACGTTTGTCCCGGGATACCCGCGCGACCGAAACCAGCATTGATGTTCATACGGTGCAGTCGGGTCCTGCTCTCCCCGACAACATTCCACCTCGGAACATTGTCTGCGCCGACGTGGCAATTGGCACAGCGCGGATGGGTGACAACGGCCTGGATGCGCTGCCATGCCTTCGGGCCATCGTCCTTGCTGACGCTGCCCTGTGGCGGCATGTCGCTAGCGGTCTTCTGGTCGTCGGTGGCTGAGATCGCAAACGGGGCGGCAATGGCCACGGCGGCGGCAACCAGGCATCTCAACAGAATGCGTTTCGCGTTCGCCGCGAACTCTGCATTATTTCTTCGGCGCGTCCATCCTCACCTTCGCCGGGCCGATCTCCGCGACATCCGCCCACGCCTTTGCGTCGAAGCAGAACTCCGCAATGGCGCATGTGGGCATGTCTATGATCGTGCTCGATAGCCGGTGCGCGAGGTCGGTGAATTCGGGATTGTGGCCGAAGAGCATCACGCGGTCTAGCCTGTCGTCGAGTGCGCAGATTACGGCGAGCAAGTTGTCCGGGCTGCTGGCGTAGAGGCGTTCATCGACGACGATGTCCTTGCGCTTGTAGCCGATCTCATCGGCGATGAGTTGCGCCGTGGTCAGCGCACGCAAGGCCGGGCTCGACACGAGTAGATCGGGATCGACCCCGCGATCAGTCAGGCGCTTGCCCATCTTGGACGCATCATTGCGGCCGCGATCTTCTAGCGGTCGCTGCTGATCGGGCAAGGACGGATTGTCGCGACTGGATTTGGCATGCCGCACAAGAAACAGGATTTTCATGATCAAGCTGAGGAATGGCCTGAATCGTCATTATTGCCCTTTTCGGCCGCCGCGGCGACTACTAGGGGTGCTAGCCTTTCATGTTTTCGATTGCCGTCGTTTTCAACCTCGCATCGCTGCTGGGCTTGCGAACCGTCGCAAATCGCGCCGAAATCAAAGCTACCCCCAAAAGGACCGCAGAAGCGGCACGTCCAGATTCATGCCGCCAACGTGGAGTTGCTCCGATCCGTACACCACGACTTTAGGCGGCGCGAACTCAAGGTGGTTCTCTTCCATCCACGCGGCGACCGCGGTTTGCAGCCGATTCATGAGATCCCGTTGAAGCTTCCATGGTTCTGGGGACTCGCGGTCGGGAAAGCCATCACCGATGGTTGCCGCGAGAATGGGGGCGAGCACATCCTGGGCTTGATCGCTGCCAATCAATTTGCCCTCCTGCTCGCCCAAGGCCATGCCAGCGAGCATCCGCTCGAGAATCCTCGTCGCCTCGAACCGCGCGAAGTAGGACGGAGGCTCGGGGCTAAAGCCCGCGGTAACCACCTGCGTCATGCCCACCTGCGCTGCCGCCGAGATGGCATCGCGACGGGAGCCAAACCCTGCGACCCATCGACCGGCCGCATCCTTGTACCCGAACTCTTCCTGCATGCTGCCTCCTGCATGGTTGATGTTGGGCCTTTGCCATGGCGCCGTTCTCCGCCCGGTATGCTGCACGGCCTTGGCGGCCGTGGCATGCGTTTTCACACTATGTCGTGGCTACAACCTGGAAATGTTCCACCGTCTGCCCGGCGTGGATCGCCCGCTGCAGCCAATCCGGCATGGCGCCGCGGCCGTCCCAGCCCTGCCCCTGTGCGTTGCGGTAGAGAAGACGTGACCGCCCTCGTTGCTTAAATTTTAGTCAAATCTGCTGACGCCGTCGGCACTCGGCTCCCGCGCGGCTTGTCCACAGGCTTGTCCCCTCGTGCGGTGGACAAATCCCCGCCCTCGGGCGCTCCCTCAGGCCGGCCCGGGCTTGAACTTGGTGCGCCTCACCGGCACCCGGCGCTTGGCACCTACCAGGCGGCGCGTGGCGGTGGCTTGCGCATCGGCCCGCGCGGCGCGCCGTACTGCCGTTTCCAGTTGCGCCCGCAGCTCGTCTTGGGCCGCCTGCCCTCGCCCGAGCGCCTGCTCTGTCTCCGCCAGTTGCCGGCTGAGCGTATCGCGCTCGGCCTGCAGCCGCGCCCGCGCCTCCGCGGCAGCCACGGCGGCCTCTTGCGCCCGCGCCTGCACGACTGCCAGCTCAGCGCGCAATTTTCGCGAGCGCCTGCTCGGCCTTCTGGCGCAACGTGCGCTCCTGATCGATCTCGCGCAGCGCGCGCCGCTCGCTGGACGGCGTCGAGCTCGGCCTGCACGGCGGCGGTCTCCTGCTCGGCCACCACCACCACCACCGCGGCGCGCGCCTGGTCGAGGGTCGGCCAGGATTCGCGGAAAATCCGCCACATCCTTGGCAACCCATTGATTTATCGAGGGAATCCAGCCTTTCCAGAACCCGGATGGCATCGCCTGCCCTCAGCGAAGAACTCAACTTGCGCTGCATAGTGCCTGGAGCAGCATATTTCAGCAGAGAGAGGCGGAAGGCATGAGCGCTTAGCCCGTCAACCTGTCATCAAAGGCAGGCAAATTCCTTTCCCTGGCACGCACGCCGTTCGAGAGCGCCCGATATCAGCCCAACCGGGGCGCCCTGCTGGGTTCAGCGGCGCCTCATGCGTCGTTTTGGTCGGACAATGCTAATCACCCCAATGGCGCGCTTGCGCACTTTTGACCGACAGCCCGCCGGGGCGGCGGCGTCACCCGGTGCCTCCGTTCGTTCTTGCACGGCTTGTTCCGCATCCGCTCGTAGGAGTGGAGCCGGCTGCGCCAACCGGCATCATGATGACGCTGCCCTACTTCGGCGATCCGCGCGATCAGAGCGCTGCCGTATCGTATCGGCTCGCGGCAATCATTTCGTCTTCGCACAGCGCGTCCTGGAGCACAAAGTCGAAACGCACGTGCGTAAACGGGCCTGTTACGCCAAGCGACGCAAACTCCGTCGAGCTTTCCACCTTCGTGAGCGCCACCACCAGGCCGTCGCGGGTGGCGAAGGCGAAGTCGTCATCCAGGAAGGTGTCTCCCGGGATGTTGACCTGCGTGGTCAGCGCGCGCTTGCCGCCACCCGAGACCAGGAAGTGAATGTGGGCCGGCCGGTTGCCGTGCCGTCCAAGCAGGTCGAATAACTCGGAAACCGGGCTACCCGGCGGAATCGCGTAGCCTGGCGGCAGGAAGCTGCGGAAGCGATAATTGCCCTCGGCGTCGGTCTCGATCCGGCGGCGCAGGTTGTAGGCGGGCTGGTCAGGATCGAAATGCGAGTAGCGTCCGAGTTCGTTGCAGTGCCACACGTCGACACTGGCGTGCGGCACCGGCTTGCCGTCGAGGCCCAGCACGCGGCCTTCCATTACCAGCACTTCGCCTTCTCCTTCATTGCCTTCATCCAGGCGGACCTCGCGCATGGCCAGCGGCGCGCCGGCCACGTACAGCGGCCCTTCGATGGCGCGCGGCGTGCCCTTCTCACGCGCTTCGGCCCGGTCTGCTTCTTCTGCCAGGATATCCAGCAGGCGGTCGAAACCCAGGCCCGCGGTGATCAGTCCGACCATATTGGCTTCGCCAAGGCGGTTCAGCCATTTCATGGCCGACCAGAATTCGTTGGGGGTGACCTTGAATTCCTCAATGGTATGGAACAGATCGGTGACGATACGCGCGGTGACAGCACGGACGCGCTCGTCGCCAGCGCTGACCTGGCTGCCATTGACCAGCGCCAGAAGTTGGGAGGTGGTGTACTCGGCCATGATGCATGGTCTCCTTAGATTTTAGAGTTTGTGGGGGGGGTGAGAAATATTGAGAATCGCGTCAGTGCCGGCGGCGTTGCCTTGCTCCGTGGCCGCCGACGCCGACCGTGCGTGGTTGATGATCAGCACGGCGGCTGCCGCGACGACGCCGGGCACCGCGATGGACATGAAGTTCTGCTCCAGCGGCAGCCCGAAGCCGACCAGCATGCCAATCACGATCGGCGCCAGGATGGCGCCGCCACGGCCGACGCCCAGGGTCCAGCCAATTCCCGTGGCACGGATGGCAATGGGATAGAACTGCCCCGCATAGGCGCAGCCGACGATCTGTGTACCAATGGTCGACGCGCCTGCAAGTCCGACGAGTACGTAGAGCAAGCCGACCGGTACCTGGTGGCCCAGCATGGTGATCGATACGGCGGCCAACAGGTACATGCCTATCAGGACGTACTTGATGTGGAACCTGTCGGCCAGCCATCCGCCGCCAATCGCGCCGATCATGCCGCCGAGGTTGAGCACCAGCACGAACGTCAAGGCGGAACCAAGGCTGTAGCCTGCGCTCGCCATCAGCTTGGCCAGCCACGAACTGAGCGCGTAGACCATGAACAGGCACATGAAGCACGACAGCCAGAACATCAGCGTGCTCAAGGCGCGTCCCTCCCTGAAGAGTTGGCGGATAGGCGCGCCTGCAGCTGCGTCCGTGCCGGTAATCACGAAGCGGTCGTCTGTCCGCGGGGCGTAGCCAGGGTCGATTCGCCCGGCCAGCCGCCTCAACTCGTCACTGCGCCCGCGCCGGATCAGGAACGCCACCGATTCCGGCATCGACTTGAGGATCAGCGGGATCAGCAGCACGGGGAGTCCCGCGGCGATGAACACGGATTGCCATCCGTAGGTCTCGATCAGACCCTTGCCTAGCAGGGCCGCGAGCATGCCCCCGATCGAGTAGCCGCTGAACATCAACGTCACCATCGTGCTGCGCACGCGCTGCGGTGCATACTCAGTCATCTGCGCGATCACGTTTGGCATGACGCCGCCGATGCCAAGACCGGCCAGGAAGCGCGCCGCGCCGAACGAGAGTGGGTCTGTACATAGCCCCGAGACGGCGGTGAAGACGCTGAACAGCGCGATGCAGATCGTGATCGCCCAACGCCTGCCGATCTTGTCGGCGATGGTGCCGAGGAAGATGTTGCCGAACATCATGCCGAACAGCGCCGAGCTGACCAGCAGGCCGGCCTGCGTGGGATCGATCGCCATCTGCTTCATGATCGACGGCAAAGCGATGCCGACCACGGCCAGATCATAGCCGTCGAAAACGATGATCAATGCGCACCAGATCAGCACGCTGTAATGGAAGGCATTGAGCCTGGCGTCGCTAGCCAGTTTTTGTATATCGATTTGCCGCATAGTCTCCTCTCTGTTTTTCTGTCTTTCTTTCTTTCTATCTCTCGATGGCTGTCAAAGCTTGGCCAGTGGCACGCTTTCATCAGCCAGGCTATCCGGACTGACAGGAGTGCGTCTCTCGATCAGGCGGCGCGCAAAACGCAGGTCGCGGGCGGCGTTGCCGCCCAGCGCGGCCACCACCCGTTCGCCTTCCAGGTAGAAGAAGATGAAGGCACCCGCCGCTGACAGGTCGCGTACGACCACTTGATGGGATGGCGACGGCACGCCGTAGATCTGCAGGTTCACGCCGTATTGGTCGGACCAGAACCACGGCAAGGGGTCATAGTGCACGGCAACGCCGAGCACCGACTTTGCCGCCGCGATCCCCTGCTCCTGCGCGTTCTGCCACGACTCGAGCCGCATGTTGCGCCCGGCCCAGCCGTTGCGCGCGACCGCGAGGTCTCCGGCAGCGAACACGTCGGGATCGCTGGTCCGGCACTGTGCGTCGACCAACACGCCGCCGTCGCAATGCAGTCCAGCCGCGCGGGCCAGTTCGTCGTTGGGAACCAGGCCGATGCCCACCACCGCGACGTCGCAGACGATCTCGCGGCCATCGGTCAACTTGACCATGAGGGCGCCGTCCGCCATGCGCGCGAAGCTGGCGACATTGGCCTCCAGCAGCACGTTGGTGCCGTGTGCCATGTGCAGGTCAAGCAGCCGCTCCGACAGCGCGGACGGTACGCTACGCTCGCATAGCCGGCGCATCGCCTCGATCACAGTCGCTTGCGCGCCGCGCTGACGCGCGGTAGCGGCCACCTCCAAGCCGATCCAGCCACCGCCAACGACGGCAACGCGGGTGCCGGGGCGCAGCGCGGGCGCCAGGCGCAGGGCATCGTCAATCGTGCGCAACACATGCACGCCCGGCAGGCTCGCGCCGGGAACATCGAGCGCGCGGGCATGGCCGCCGGTACACAGCACAAGTCTGCTGTAGCCAATAGTCTGCCCGTCAGTGAGCGTAACCCGCTTTGCCGCGCGGTCCAGCCGGGCGACGCGTGTGCTCCCCATCCACTCGATCGATAGCGTGGCCATCATCTCGGCGCTCAGCAGATGCACGCTTTCCGGCGTTGCGTCGCCCGAAAGTATCGCCTTGGACAGCGGCGGGCGTTCATAGGGGGGATGCGCCTCGTCACCGATCAGCACGATCCTGCCCATGAAGCCCTCGTCGCGCAGTGTGCGCGCCGCCCAGCTTCCGGCCTGGCCGGCACCGATGACGACGATTGTGGTGAGGTTCATAGTCATGGCACTCCAGGCGTTCAGGTGGCCGCTACGACTTGCGGCAGGACCTGGATCTGCACCCGGCCGTCCGCCACACGCAAAGGAAAGGTCTGGACCGGCTTCACGCACGGCGCCTTGCGCGCTTCGCCGGTACGGAGGTCGAACAAGCCCTGATGAAGCGGGCACTCGACGCAGCCGTCTTCGACAAAGCCTTCCGACAATGGCACGCGCTCGTGCGTGCACAGGTCGTGCAGCGCGAAGAGCTCCTCGCCCACTCGGAACACCGCGACCGGCAAGCCTGCCGCCTCGACCGCGCGCGGCTCGTCCTCGATGAATTCGTCGGCCGCGCCGACGTCATGCCATGTACTCATGGGAACCGCTCCTAGATCGGCGTAGCGAGAAGGGTCTGGACACGCGAGGTGTCATAGATGACCCGTTTTTCCTTGTAGCGCCACTCGCCGTCCTGCTTGACGACGGTGTCGCGATAGCAGCCCGCCTGGTACACGACGCTCTCGCCGGCCGCGCCCGTATTGACGACGATATAGCTCGACAGCGTGCGCACTTCCTCTTCGCTCATCGACTCGATCACCAGGCCGCCTAGTGCATGGCGATAGGCATGTGCTTCAAAGATGTTCGCGTGGCGCAGCGCGACGATGCGGTCGCGCATCATCATCTGGTTGCGGCAGTGGATCACCGGCGCCGGCAGGCCGCGGTCGGCGTTCTCGCGCGAGATGATCGTGTATGTGCCATCCTCCGTGAAGAAGCCCGGCCAAGCCTCGAGCAGGTTGTTGTCGATCGCGTGAACATAGCGGCTTTGCAGCTCGCTCAGCTCCCACCAGATCTGCAGGTTCTTTTCCATCTCAGTACCCCATCGCCCGCTGATATCCCGCCCAGAAGCGGCGAATCAGGTTTTCGGTGATATTGCTGTTGGTCTGCTCGGGCGCATCCAGGCCCATGCCCATATAGGAAGTCTTGTCGCCATCCCGGACGGTGCCACGCTGCACCAGTTCGGTGGCCTCGGTATCCTCCATCGAGATAAAGCCCGCCGGCCCGACGAGGTTGGCTTGCAGAAGCCGCAGCTCGCGCAGCTCCGGGGTGTCGTCCTCGTAGCCGAAGAAGTGAAACACCAGCTCGAAGTTGCTCGGCCCCTTCGGCAACAACTGGCGGGCAACCAACGTGTTGTGGATCTGCTGGATGACCAGTTGCGGGAAGAGCGGCTGGATATGGTTGGTGCAGTCTTCTTCGAACTCGGAGATCTGCCCCAACACGTAAGGATCCTCGAGCGCGAAGCCGTCCTGCATGGAGCGGATCTTCTGGTCGGTGTATGCCGCCGCGGTATTGGTGTCGACCTTCGGCTTGGTCACCGTGATCAGGCTGTGCAGGCCGTGCGTCGCATCCGGAATGGAACGCGCGCTCATGCCGACACGGAAAATGTTGAACGTGGTGTGGAAGAGATGCAGCAGGCTCGCGTGATACGGATCCTTCACGTTCTCCAGATAGAGCTTCCAGTTCGACTTTGAATACTGGCGCGTACAACCCAGGTATACGATGGGCTTGTGGAATACGCGATCCACCCAGGGACGCATCTCGGCGCCCAGGTATTCGGGCAGTGGCGGTGTCTCGTCGCTGAAGGTGGCGAAGAGCAGGCCCTTGTACTCTTCGACGCGCAGCTTCTGCAGGCCGTGTGCCTTGGGGTCGAAGGCCTTTGCCATGCCGACGAGCGTGACCGCGCCTTGCTTCTGGCCGCGGCGGAACGGCACCCCTTGCAGGTCGCCCTCGCACGAATAGTTCCACTGGTGATAGACACAGGTATGCGATTCCGCATTCCCATATTTCTCGCGACAGACCATGGCGCCGCGATGCGCGCAGCGATTGACCCAGCAAGCGAATCCGTTGGCGGTGCGCGTTACCACCACCGGTGTATCGCCGACAAAGGTACTCTTGAAGTCATTGAGGGCGGGAATCTCGCAGGCCAGAGCCACGAAGCTCCAGTACGGCCCGCGATAGATGCGCTCCTGCTCCCGGTCGTAGACCTCCTGTGAGTTGAAGACGCTGTAGGGGACGCAAGAGCCGTCCGTCTGGGGGAAGAACACCTGCCGGCTGGCGGCGCTCTCCGCGATCTGTGGAGAATCTGACATCGCTGTCTCCGTGAAGTTATGTGTGTTATCGAATGGAGACAGTGTAGAAATCCGCCGTGCCGCGGACTATCCGGAAATGGTGAACTTGTGGCGCGGGCAAGTCCGCTTCTTGCGATTCGCGGCGGGGCTATCCGATAACGGCAGCGATGCTGCCGGCGTCTATCCGATTCCGGCAAAGCTGCGTTACAGCCTCGCACGGGCACTACTTCTGCCGCGGGCGCTGTGGCAAGATAAGGCGCATAAGAGGGGCGACCGACCCCTAGTCAATGAATCTGGGTCTTATGTAGCGGTTCCAGGATGAAAGGCGATCCGGTCCTCGCGTACGCTACTTGGCGATACAGTGAATGCGACCAGGCAGCGCTGCGGCGCTAGCGTCTTATGCGTCGCATGGAATCTGCCGTAAAGTCAGAATGGGGACAAAAGATGCCACTCTCGCCGCGGACCCCCGCCCTGTCGGCCTTGTACAGGAATCCGCTCTTCCACTCGGATGTGCACGTCGAGGCGCACGAGCAGGTCGCCCGCGAACTCGCCGACCATGTCCTGCGGTGGAAACCTGGCGCGCCGGATGCCGCGATGTTCAAGGGCGAACTCTACCGCTTGAAAACCTACGCGCTACGCTATGGCGCCGAAGTCGAAGTCTCGGCACGCCCGTTCGATGATTTTGTACTGGTCCATACCTCCCTGCACGGCGGCGCCGAGATCGAATGCGATGGGCATCGCCTCTGGGTTGCGGAAGGACGCACTGCCGTGCTCGCACCGAAGGAACGCATTCGCCTGCGTTGGAGCCCTGGCAACCAGCAGATGATCGTGCGGGTTCCGCACAGCCTGCTGCGCGAGGCCATGGCATGCGAAGAAGACGAACGCATTGACCTGGTGCCGGGCTTCCTGCTGCCGCGAGCGCTCGAAACGCACTGGGAACTGCTCGCGCATTCGATGCTGAACCTGCTCCCGCCCGCCGCTGACGCAGCCGCGCATGCCAAGTGGGTAGACCACTTTGAACGTCACCTGGCGTTGTTCCTGCTACTGCACCAGCCGGCGGAAGTTGCGCCGCTGACCGCCTCTCGTGACCACACCATGCTGCCAAGCGAGACTGACGATGCCCACGCGAGCCGCGGTACGCGCCAGATGGACGCCGTCATCGCATATATCGAGTCCCACCTCTGCGCGCCGGTCTCGCTTGAGGATCTGGCCAGCGTTGCCAGAGTGAGTTGCCGCACGCTGAATACCCTATGCCATCGCTATACCGGCATCGCACCGATGGAACTGTTGCGCAACGCGCGCCTGGACGCCGTGCGCACGCGCTTGCTACTTGATCCCGGCGCCAGCATCACCGAGACCGCGCTGGCGTATGGGTTCGGGCATCTAGGTCGCTTCGCGGCCTACTACGCGGCGCGCTTCAATGAACTGCCGAGCGACACCCAGAGGCGTCGAGACTAGGAAAGCCAGTGGCACCTGGCAGACGCCGTTTCTCACTACGGGGGTCAATCGTTTTTCTTGATTTTTCTCCAGCATTTCGTAAAAGCGGTGATGGTCAGTAGATACGAAATCCGAATATATTTTAGATTGGCTAAGAATAAGAATAAGACCTCAAAAGACGATCGGATTGGTATCGCCTTGAACAACGTCACTTCGCGCCATCTCCCCAGATCCCTGAATTTCTGAGGCAATCGCCTGACAAGAAATACGCTCACCGTCGTCCGACGGTTACGCGAATTTGCCAATACTCTTTAAGCATAAAATATTCATTTTTAATACCAACAACAAAGGTTCATCGAGGGGTCTCCCCTGACAGGTAAGGGTCGCGGCTTGCTCGGCAGTCGGCATTCGTCAGTTTGTTCTACGTCTCTGGCCGCTCAGCCGGCCTGTCCTGCCAGCGGGCAGGACAGGCATCGCCGTCTTACGTCAACAGACGGCGGGCGGACATCGCCTATCGATGGCGGCGCGGGGCCGGCCGGCCCGCTCCCAACGCCGCCGGCTTACTGGCTCAGCCGCGTTACCTTCAACTGCGGGTCCGCCGCAATTGTCTGCTCGCTGAACGGCAGCCGCACCCACCGCTTGGCGGAGTACTCCGCCATCTGATCAAAAGCGTGCGGCGACTGCTGATCTACAGACTGGCCGTACACCAGCAGCGCCTCGGCGACCGGCCCTTGCTCGTCAAAGCCTACGGTCTGCACGTAGCTGGTCCCAAAGTAGACCTGCAGACCCTTGTCCGACACCGGGCGGCTTTGCAGCTTGTTGAGCACGCCTTCATATTCCTCACCGCCGTGCAGGGCGATGCGGCCAGCCGGCGCCGTGGCGGCCTGCACTTGGCCCAGCGGCGCATCCAGCGCAAAGCCGGCGGCGCGCATGGCTTGCACGGCGTCCTTCAGTGCCTTGAAGACCTCTGTGCGAACAGACTCATCGCGCATACGCAGTCCGCGCGGGGTGTTGACCGGATCGGTGGAGTTGAACTCGATGGCGTAGACCTTGGGGATCTTGCTGGCGCGCATCCAGAATTCGCGGAACAGCGGCGCGGCGCGGCTGTCGAGGTTGCTGTGGCGGTTCCACTTGCGCAGCGCCGCGCAGCCGTCGCTCAGGTCCGCGTCTTTGGTGCCGAGGCAGGCATTGAGCAGGTCATCCAGCACGAGTTCGCCTGAGAGGTTGCGGTCGCGGAACAGCACGGCCTGCAAGCCAGGCACGTCAAAGCGGTTACCGGGCAGGCCGTCCTCGCCCGAGAGGCGGCGGCCGATTTCCATCAGGCCAACGCGCGTGCGCAGGCGTTGCGCAACTTCGGTGGGACCAAGCACTGGTGAGAAGCCAGTCAGCTTCTGGCTGGGGTTAGACAGCCACGAGCTGTCATTGCTGTTGGCGACAAAGTCATCGCGTACCAGCATGGGCATGGCGTTGGGGGCCACCAGCCCCGGTACTGGCGATGCCGCGTCCACCGTCCAGTTGCAGCTAGCCCGCGTGCCGTCCAGCAGGACCATGCCGGTGCCCTGCATCAGCTTGGTGGCCAGCACGGCGCTGTCGCCGGCCGGCGCGCATTGCTTGAGCATGGCGGCCGATACGTTGGGCGCGACCGATACATCGGCAAACATGGCGCGGCCTTCGCGGTCGGTGGCAATGGTGTTGACCCACGGAATGCCCAGGCGGCCAATGGCGGTGCGGATGCCAGCCACGTCGCGCGCGCGGCCGATATCAAGCCAGGTGTCGACCGAACGCGTGTTGTTGCGGTTGGCGTCGCGCAGCGTGTAGGCCTTTTGCGCGGACCACGGCAGGCCGGCCGCTGGCATGGACAGCACCGGGCCGTATTCGGTCATGTAGAAGGTGTGCGAGCGCTGCTCGGTACGGCCGTCGGGCAGTTTTGCCGCATAGCTGACGGTGCGCGGGGTCATCTTGCGCGGCGCGCCGTCCACCAGGTAGGTGGTGGGGTCGCCTTCGGCCAGTTTCAGTTCATACAGCGTGAAGCGGCGGGCGGTGGACACGGTGTGCGTCCAGGCCACGTCCTTGTTGAAGCCGATGCTGATGATGGGGAACGATGCAATGGACGCGCCCATGACGTCCAGCTTGCCTGGTACGGTCAGGTGCGCTTCAAAAAAGCGATTGGTGGTGGTCCACGGAAAATGCGGATTTCCCAGCAGCAGGCCGCGCCCGTTAGTGGTGGCGTCCTTGCCAAAGGCCCAGCCGTTGCTGCCGATGGGCGGATCCAGCAGCTGCAGGTCGTTGTTGACGGCTTCGATGTCGATGCTGGCTATGTCCACCGCCCCCGCCTGCTGCGCGGTCTTGGCACTGCCCACGGCCTTGGGCGGCTCAGCGGCGACAATACCCGCTGCCAGCGCGCCGGCGCTGGCTTGGATGCTCTTCTCCTCGGCCAGGCGGAACATGTCGATGGCGGTAACGGGCCGCACCCAGTCAGCGTTGCGGCAGCCTGACGGGCGTTGGGCGGGCGGGGTATCGCGCAGGTAGCGGTTGTAGCCAGCGATATAGCCGCGCAGCAGTTCGCGCGCCTCTGGCGAGGCCTGCGCGTAGCCGGCGCGCAGGGCGTCGTCGTCGATGATGGCGCGGAAGAATGCGTCGGATTCGCTGTTCTTGATGCGTTTGAATGACACCTCGGTAGTTTCGTCGGGGCCGAACACGCGCGAGCGATCGCCGCTGACCGTGACGACCTGGTCGGCCATCAGGCAGACGTTGTCCTGCGCGTATGCGTAGCCCATGCCAAAGGCCAGGCTGGCGTAGTCGTTGGCCTTGATATGGGGAATGCCGTAGGCGGTGCGGCGGATCTCGGCGTTGAGGCCACTTTCGCTCCAGTTGGCGCTGTCGCTGCCTGCGGTGGCGCAGCCGCCCAGGGTGGCGGCCGCCAGCACGGCGCCGCCAAGTGCGGTCGCGCCGCGCATGATGCATTGCTTCATTGTGTTGTCTCCTCGTTCTTGTCTCTTTGGGCCCGTGGAACGTTGCGCGCCAAGAGGCGACGCGCCAGGGTGCCACTGACATGGTCGGGCATCGGGGCCGTGACAGGTAGAGCGGATTCCGCCACAATTGGTGGCGTTCCCGCCATCGGGCAGGCACCTTCCCAACCACAACCCGCCGCGCCATGTCGGACGCCTATCTGCTGTGCTACCCCTCGGCCATTGTCTCCGCCCTTTCCACCGCGGTCGACATGCTGGACATTGCCAACACGCTGGCCTCTATGCAAAGCCGGCGGCGCGGCACGGCGGCGCCTTTTCGCTGGCGGCTGGCGGTAGCCGAGCCGCAACGCTGGCAGGCGCTGGCCAGCGTGCTGCGCTGCCCGTGCGTGCCGCTGGAAGAACTGGCCGGCGCAGGCAAGGACGCCATGGTGGTGATCGCGCCACCGTTGTTTGACCACATCGCCGGGCTCGAACATGTGCTGTCGCTACTGGACCGCGAACGAGCCGCCATTGCGGCAGCTGCTACGCGGGGCGCGCTGGTGGTGGCGCCGTTCACGGCAGTGGCACTTCTGGTAGCCATGGATTTGCCGGCGCAGCGCAAGCTGGCGGTGCCGTGGCTGATTGCCAACTGGATGCGGCTGAGCGAACCCGCGCGACGGTTGCAGGCCGACCAGCCAGTGGTCAAGAGCGGCAACCTGCTCAGTTCCCGCGCGCTGGATCGCATGCATGCGCTGTTGCTGCAGGCGGTGGCGCATATCGCCGGCAACCCTCTGGCCCGTACGCTGGGCAATGCCCTACTGGACCAGCCCGAGCGCGGCGAGGCAGTCAACATCTGGCTGAAGACGGGCGATGCCCCGCGCCTCAGCGTGGTGCTGCGCGCGCGCCGCTACCTGCAGCAACATCTGGCCGAGCCCTATGACCTGTCCCGGCTGGCAGCGGTGGCGTCCACCAGCGAACGCACACTGCTGCGGCATTTCATGAAGACAGTGGGCATGTCGCCGCTGCAGTTCCTGCACAGGTTGCGGGCTGAGCGCGCCTGCCATCTGCTGGAAGTCTCCACGCTCAGCCTGACCGCCATTGCCGAACAATGCGGCTACCAGGACATGTCCGCCTTCCGCAACCTGGTGCGCCGCCATACGGGCCAGACGCCGGGCGCGCATCGGCGGGCGCATTCGGTGCGGGCGGAATTGCGGGCGGGTTGAGGGGGACTGAGGTCGTGAACTTAATGAATGTGTCGCCCGGCTGTCGATGGCGGATGGGCCAATCTGGCACTGCGCCGCTCGATGCAGCGGTGGCGGGCTGGGGCCACAGAACTGCCCGCGCTCCCTTGCTGCGTAATGGATCCACCCGGCGGGGCGCCCCGCCGTGAGCCGGATGTTAGGTGGATTCGCCTACAGCGCGCCCCGCTCGTTAGCCACAAAGTTGTTCGCATTCCTTCTGCGCTGCAGCCCGGCGCTCATCGATGTACTTCGCTAGATCTTGGACGTGGACGCCCTTGGCGCTCTTGTTCGACGCCTCAATTCGTACGACCGGAAGGCGAATTTCTCCCTGGCTGACTTTGCGCAATAGCTTCTCGGCGCTCAGGTGCGAGAAGTAGTCCCGCGCCACCATGTCGATGGGCACCACGGCGGTTGCCCCATACTGCGCCAATAGAATGAAGATTGTGGTCATTTCGCCTCTCGAGTTCTGCAGGTCAATTCGATGGTTCGTTGTGCTACTTCGGTGATGCTAGGATTCACTAAAGACGTACCTGCGGCGTCCTTCTCTGGAGACCGACATGCCACGGTTCGAGGCTCGGATCAGTTGGTTCGGCGCTGGCGTAGTACTTGGTGCTGCGCTCGCGGGGGCATGCTTTGCACTCGCGCGCCAGAGCCAGAAGCAGATCACTGGTGGGGCGCATGACGACGCCAGCATTCGGCAGGCTGACGAAGCGAGTAGCGCCGGCAAACGATCTGATGCCCTGGCAACCGACATCTTTGAGTTCAAGGGCCACGTGATCCACATTTTTTGTCACGTGGTCACTGGCGGTCTGTACAAAGCATCCTGCGATATTTGGGAGGACGGTGCCGTTGTCCTGGAGGCCGGCGCTGTAGGCACCACCTATCCCACGCCGGAGGAGGCTAAGGCAGCAGCTCATGGATGGGCTAAGCATTGGGTAGATAGCAACGGCTGAATACCCTGCCAATGTGCTCGCCGGACACATTTAGCGCACGCCGCCCGGTGTGCCGGCCAACTCCGCCAGGAGTCGCAGCCGCACCTCGGTCGCCCGACTCTGCGAGCATCCGAGGTACTGGGGTCTCGCTCGAACGGACGAAGTCTCCTCGGGCAGCCCGACCTGTTTCGCGCGATTGACGGGGTCGTGAATCAATCCCCTTTTCAGTGGTCAGTGGAGTTGGCTGACCGGTGAAATCGGATCTCAGAGAAGGTGCAACGCGGCGCTTTGATGGCCATGGCCGCTGGTGGCTGGCTTGCGAGTGAACCGCCACAGCTGGTTTGGCCACTGTGCCTGGAACTGCCGGTTGACCCGATCCAGCGGGCATGCAGCCATCTTGTCGCCAATCTTCGTGCGCACCGCCTTGCCGCGCATGGCGCCGCGCAAACCGCACTGGCGCATGCGGCGGGGAGCGGACGGAAGACCGATCGACTCTTCTAGGGAATGAGAGGCCGCCCATGGCCGGATTCCGCCCCATGTGCAGCAAGCGCTTCGAGTCCCAAAGCATACATTGAAGTATGGCGCGCAAAGCAACGTACGGTATTCTGGCGCGGCTTCCGAAGAATGCAGGATTGCCACACGGCTTGAAGAAGGCAGCAGCGTGTAAACTACTGTGCTACCGTTTTTTTGTTTGGCCCATGACGATCACTATCAACGAAGACCTCCGTGCCTATATCGATCCACTGACAGAAGACGAATACGCGGCACTAGAACGCAGCTTACTCTCCGAAGGGTGCCGGGATGCACTGGTGTTGTGGGGCAATCTTCTTGTGGACGGACATAACCGCCACAGCATCTGCCAGAAGCACGGCATCCCTTTCAATACGGTACAGAACCAGACGTTCCAGTCCATGGACGATGTGCACCTGTGGATGATCGACAATCACCTCGGGCGGCGCAGCGTATCGGATTTCCAACGAGGCGTGCTCGCTCTGCGGAAGAAGGAAATCGTATCCGCGCGTCTGGCACATGCGCGAGCCCAGCAATGCTCTGCAAAGCCTGCCGGGGCTGATGTCGCCACGCAATCCGGGGCCGATCCAGCGTGGACTCGCGAGGCGGTTGCGCGCACGGCGCGGGTGAGCAGTGCGACGCTTGGTCAGATCGAGAGAATCCAGAAGACGGCTGCGCCCGAGCTGGTCAGCGCAGTAAAGGCGGGCGTGATTTCTATTAATGCTGCGGCTGCCGTAGCCTCCTTGCCTGGCGAGAAGCAGGTAGCGGCTGTTGCTGGAGGCAAGAAGGAACTGCGCCAGGTGGCGAGACAGGTGCGCGAGGCCCGACTGCCAGTCAAGCCTGAACCGGCGCCCCCACCCAGCGACGCCACACCCGATCAACTTGCAATTCACCGCCTGACGCTATTGGTTACAGAGCTCACAGAAGAGCGGGATCAGCTGAAAAAGAAGGTGCAGCACTTGACGATCGCACTTGCGGAGACCCGCGGCGGGCAATAATTTGCTGCGCGTAATTTCATGAATGGCCACGGTGACATGGTTCACCGTCGACCACCCTCAAAAGGGAGAGCGCGCCAAAGTGGGGTTAAGATCAGTTCACCCTCAAGAGGATAATGAAATCTCCATCCTGTAACCGCGAATCCCGAAGACGCACGCCACCTGATCGGCCCGGTGCCGGCGCTGATTCTGGAGTAAAGGGTTTTCAACGGGAATCGCTATCAATTCGCCAGCCGCCAATTCCGCGGCGATTGAGAACGGATAGCAGCGTGAAACCTGGCAGGCTGCTGAAGTACCTCCAGCAGAAGTCAGCCTGGAGTGGGGCATAAGCGTTCGGCCGGTCATCATCAGCCTTTGCGGTCATTTGCACTTTCCCGGTAGCCGTCACGGCGAGTGACCGCTTCGTCGCGTCACATCCGAAACCTGATGGCTAGCGCCTCGGGGACACATCGAAGCAGGCGAGCGATTATGACCTACACTAAAAGAACGTCTTTCGCGTGCTCACGTGCCGCTTTGACGCAATGCAACGTCGCCGGCAGTCGATTGAAGCGGGCGAATGACGATGGCACGGGCAACACACCGTCATCTGCTGCCTGAATTCATCTGGAACTGATGTTCAAGAAGGGGGCATCATGTTGCAAGCCAGTGAAATCCAAAGGCGTTTTACTCATCTGCAGCAAACCATCAGCGAGGCCTCACGGACCTGCCACGCCGACACGGCGATTCCAAAAGACTTGATGAACTGGGTGGATGAGCTCGATAAGGAATGTCAATCGGCAAAGAAGGTCATGTCGTCCAAGGATGAGGATCGGATCCGGCAGTGCGTCGATGATCTTGAACGGATCGGTGATCGTGCAGAGCGCGCTTGCCAACAGGCCGGCGGTCTCGACGCCAGGATCAAGGATGCAGTCAGTTCGATGCATTCTGAACTTTCTGACCTGAAGCGTCAACTGCACTGACCTACCCGACAGCCCCGGTCCAACCCGCCGGGGCTATTTTCACTTCGCCGCCGTCAAGACGTACGGCATTGCTTCCGCTTGACGTGCGGCAGTTTGCGCGATCGGCGTCCTGCTCGCCGCCTCCCATTAAAATATGAAATCCTGCTCCGTCTTGCCCGGGTGGGAACGCTTCTACGTCCTCGATGAGAAGAAGAACAGGCCTGTCGCGTTGCTCGACCGCCACGAGTGGATGCACTGGATGCCTGAGAACGAACTGATCTTCCGCATCGCTAGCATTGTCGAATGGCTGACGCTGAACCACGGCATGCTGGATATATTTCTCCATCCGAACACGGGCGACGCATTGCGCGATCATCGCGACGCCGCCATGTGGATCGGCCACTCGCATCGGTTGAACATGGCGGCGCTGGGCGGGTAGCCAAACCGACAGTTTTCCGTGTTCAACACGCTACGGACCAATTTGGCGCTGTGCCCTCGTGCAGCGGTCGTTTCACCCGCAGCTCGGTCTCTTCGAGAGCGGTCGTTCGATTAATGTCGTACAGAGCCTGGATAGAGGCCGTAGCGGTCAGGGCTTTCGTGCCTCACGTCTGACGCGCTCAAGGTATTTCCCTGATGCGGCGTCGATCCGCACGGTGTCGCCCTCCTTGATGAACTGGGGAACGAGAACTTCCATGCCGTTCTCGAGCGTGGCCGTCTTGAAGGTAGAGGTTTCATGCTCGCGCAACCCGGGCGGCGTGGCGACGACTGTCAAGTCGACAGCGGGGGGAAATGCGATAGTGACCGGCTCGCCCTCGTGAAGCTGCACCGGGATCCGCATATTGGGCTGGAGAAACCTCTCGTATGCGCCGATGGTTACCGTGGGCAGACTGATCTGGTCGAAGGTGTCGGGATTCATGAAGTAGAAGGCGACGCCGTCGGTGTATAGATATTCCATCTCCTTATGTTCGAGCGCGATGTCCTCGAGCTTGTCGCTCGGGTGTAACCGCAATGCCTTGGCATGATTGGTTTTCAGGTTCTTGACCTTGGCGAACACCGCGCCACCCTGCTGCCCGCCGCCGGCGTGGTGCTCGGCGCTGGCGACGCTGTGGAGTTCGCCGTCGAGCATGATGACCATGCCCGCCTTCAGTCCGGAAGCTTCGACCATTTGCTTGCCTCCGCCCGGTCGGGAGGATGACGCTATCAGCCTAGCACTGCGGCGGGGCTTCGGCAACCGGCCGCGGCAACGGCCTCTGGACTTTGCGTCACACCAAGGCTGATGAATCGGTCCTGCGCCTGAACTCGCGTGGGGACCGGCGCGGCGAAATGCGCTGTCGGAGAACTCGGAAAAAGGGGTCGTGAGACGCTTTCGACTTGTCCGTCAACTTGTATCCTGCATGTATCGCATTCAGTACCGCGGCAATGTCTCTCCCGTGGCTGGCACCGTTGCCGAAGTGCATAATGTTCCCGTTGCGGCCGGATTTGTCGGGCTCGTGTCTCTGCGGGGGTGGATGTTTTTTTTTGCGCCAACCCGGCTCGCCGCGCAGTAGAAACGGCGACGCCCGGCGAGTTGGCAACGATCCTGCTGATGTGTTGATCACGGTGCATGGCCGGTCTCGGGAGCGAATTGCATGCTGACTGCGCACGTCCCCGACCTGGCTGCGGCGTTGGAGCGCCATGTGAAAGTTCTTGCCCGAGACATCGGCGAACGCAACGTGTTCCGGCCGGACTCGCTGCACGCGGCAGCCGACTATATCGTGCAGCAATGGACCAGGCGTGGCTGTGCAGTGACGCGTCAGGACTATCAGGTGCGAGGCGTCGCCTGCGCCAATATCGAGGTTGCGCTCGCAGGTTGCGTTCAGGCCGACGAATTCATTGTACTGGGCGCGCATTACGACACCGTGCGCAACAGCCCCGGGGCCGATGACAACGCCAGCGGCGTCGCCGCGCTGCTCGAGATCGTGGGCATGCTTCAAGCTCTCTCGCCCCGGTACACCGTGCGCTGCGTTGCGTTCGTGAACGAGGAAGCGCCGTTTTTCTTCCGCGGGGACATGGGCAGCCTGAGGTACGCGAGAGCCGCGCGGCTGCGCGGGGATCGCATTCGCCTGATGCTTTCGCTCGAGATGCTGGGCTACTACCAGGACGAACCTGGCACCCAAAGGTATCCACCTCTACTACGTTACTTCTATCCGGCGCGCGGCAACTTTATCGCCTTCGTTTCCAATCTTCGCTCGGCGCGCCGGCTGCGATGGATCGTCGACGCGTTCCAGGCCTCGTCCAGTTTTCCGCTCGAAGCAGCGGCGCTGCCGTGGTGGGTACCCGGAGTCGCGTTGAGCGATCACTCTTCCTTCTGGCGCCTCGGCTATCCGGCCGTCATGGTGACGGACACCGCCTACCTGCGCAATCCGCACTATCACACCGCGCACGATGTCCCCGCGACGCTTGACTATGGTCGCATGGCCGCGGTGACGCGCGGGTTGGCCGCGAGTGTCGCGTCGCTGGGGCCGAGGGGCGCGAGCCTGGCAAGGCGTAGGCCGCAGGAAAAAGGGTGAACTGCGGCCGTGCGCGGCCGCGACAGCTAGTTGCCACGGGCCACTACTGGGCCACGCCACACGCGCCCTTCCCGCCGGACGGTCCAAACGGCCATGAGGAGGTTGTTCCCGGCGCCCAATGCGTCAGCGACGGGAAATGGGTCACCTTCTATAAGGACGGGAAGAGGTATCGGCGTGCAATGCCGTGTATGCCGCCGCCCATTTCGACTTTGCACCGGTTCCCACCAACCGCTCGCCGACGGACAACTGAGGGTCGGACGGTTCTCCAAGCCGTGGGGTACGTTTCGCCCCCTCCCAACAGTCGAGTCCATTTTTCGCACATCGGGCGCGCTGCACCACTGAGGACCGCCCCGCCATAGAACAACGGATCTACTTTGCCGGCCTGCTCTGCATCCTCGTCGCTCTGAGGGGATAGCATCATGCGAGAGCCATCCACCCGGGCGCCGCCGGCGGGGGTGTTAAAAAGCCCGCTCGATGCGGGAGGCCGCCAGAAGGCAGCTATAAGTAAAAGAAAAAGCAATCCTCAACTAGACATATATAGGAGAAAAGCATAGCGTCCCAAATTAGGAGACCGCGCCAAAGCGGGGGCTGACTAAGCGGCAATGCGTTGGTTTTCTGCTCTGGCGATGGAGGGATACCGTCGCTCACCAATTTAAGGCACCGCGACAGCCCGCAAGCTGCCTTCTGCAACGCCTTGTGCAGATGATCAACGGCCGCTTTCAGCTCACGCCGGCGATGCCCGCAGCGCCAACGCCTCGCATATCCAATCGGCCGCCAACTCCGGTCCAACGACTTCGGTATCGATCTCCACGTCAGGCGCAAGCGGTGCTTCGTACGGGGCGCTCAGGCCGGTGAACTGGCTGATCTGCCCGGCCGAGGCCTTGGCATAGAGCCCCTTGGCATCACGCTGCGAGCACACCGCGAAGCTGGCGCTGAGAAACACTTCAAGGAACGCGTCCCCGCCGATAATCTCTCGCGCCTGCTGGCGCTGGCTGCGCAGCGGCGAGATGAATGCCGCCACCGCCCACAGGCCGCTGCGATTGGCGAGCCGGGCTACTTCGGCGGCACGGCGGATGTTCTCCGTGCGGTCCTCCGGCGAAAACCCGAGATCGCGATTGAGGCCGGCGCGCATTTCATCCCCATCGAGCAGCAGTACCGGGTGCCCTGCGGTCAGCATGCGCTTGTGCAGCGCGAGGCTGACGGTGGTTTTGCCCGCTCCCGATAGCCCGGTGACCCAGACCGTGCCCGGCCGCTTCCTGGTTTCGTTCGATGCGTTCGGCGAGATGAGCATGCTGTGCGTGATCCGGTTTTCTGCGTCGGGCTGTGCGATCAAAGGCCGCGTTCGCGCTGCATCAAGCCTACGTACCGTCTCCTCGGCCAGCCCGACGCAATGGAGCTCGCAGCTTCTCGCAGGCTGGGATCGAGCCAAATTCCACATGGTTGTCCCGCATCAGGCCGAGCGCCCGCGCCGCAAGGCCCGGCACAGTCTCCGGTTGTTCGCCAGTTGCCCCTGGTGGCGATTCGCCAAGCTGGCGGCGCAATCCTGTTGATACCGCCGCCGCCGCAAGATCTGGCGGCTTAGCGGCTACAGCCGCATAAAGGTTATGTCAAATAAACGCAACGGGCTGCAAGCCAATATTGGCGAGGCCTCCCGGGATTTCCCTTCTCGTTATCGCTGATGCAGCCGCGCTAGCGTGCCGAAACGCTGTGTGATTCGCGCTGACACCCCGGTGTCACAAGGCCGTACCGATTAATTTTGTGCGCTTCACTTCAATAGCCAATACCATCCGCCAGCACCACCGCCCAAGCAGACCAGCAACAACCCCTTTCCCCGTAAATCGGCGAAGCCCCCAAAAAAGCTCACTTCGGCGTGCTGGCAACCACGGGCAAGTGACCGGCGCCTACTGAAATGCGGGAGCCCCGGCTCAGCCTGCCTCAACACGGTTGCGCCCATCAGCCTTGGCGCGATACAGCGCCAAATCGGCGCGCGCCAGCAATTCGTCAAGGGTCGCTTCCCCGGCCTCGATGCTGGCCAACCCCAGGCTTGCCGTGCAGGTGGGCTGCCCCGCGATGGCAGATTGCTGCTCCACTGCCTGCCGCACGCGCTCGGCCATGGCAAGCGCGGCCTCCATGCCGGTATTCGGCAGCAGCACGACAAACTCTTCGCCGCCAAAACGGCCGAGATAATCCGTGTAGCGCAGCGCCTGGCCCACGGTTTGTGCGAAATGAGCCAGCACGCGGTCACCCACCAAGTGTCCGTGCTGGTCATTGATGCGCTTGAAGTGGTCGATATCCATCAGCAGCAACGACAGTGGTTGGCCGCTGCCGCGCCGGTTCTTCAGTTCACTACTACCTGCGTGCATCACAGCCCGGCGGTTCAGTACCCCTGTCAGGTCATCGCGCTGCGCCAGGTACTCGAACTGCGCGCGCAACCGCTCGCTCACGGTCAGCAGCAGGCCAAGGCAGACGAACAGCGACGCGAAGCAATACGCCGCAATGTACGTGGTCTGAATAGCCGAGGGGGAAAACCGCGGAGTATTGACGGCATCCTGGAAAAGCGTCGTCGCTGCCCGCATCAGCAGGACCAGCCCCTGGAAAGCGAGGACAACTGCCATGAAGCGCGGCGCAAAACCCCGGCCGTGCTGCCAGGTCATCCGCGCATGGGTCAGGCATATTGCCGCCAGCACCGTGGTAAGCAGCAACACGCGGATCCGGTAGTCGGGATGGACCAGCAGGAACCAGGTGATGCCAGCCAGGCAGCCAATGCCTAGGGTGAGCCAGAATTTCCAGGTGCAGGGCACCCCGTAGAAGCGCTGGCTGCCGAAGTAGAACAGTGCACAGCCCGAAAGCAGCAGCACGTTACCGCCAAGCGCGACGAACACGGCCGGCCACTGCCCGTCCATCGCATAGAAGGCGGTGGAAAGCGCGCAAAGCAGCGGTGCCAGCGCCCAGGGCAGCAACCCTTTGATGGAGGCAGGATAGGCGCGGCGAAAGGCCAGCAGGATGATGCCCAGGGCGATATTGATCATCCCCGTCATCGCCGACATGGAGCGCAGGTCCAGGTTTAGCATTGGTCAGCCGTAGAGATGCCGGATTGACCGTGGCCGGTGACCGGTCGAGATACTGTAGGAAATGCGGTCATGTGCGTGTGCCCATTCAAGCTGGCATTGCACCCTGCAAGGCTAGCCGTGGCACGTGGAGATCGGCAATGAAGCCGCGTCGGGCAATTTACCAAGGGCCACGCAGTATTCCGTCCAGCGAGCCGTTAGGTCCGCGCCCAGATGGACATTCATCGCACGACTCGGTTTCTCCACAAACGCTCCAGTTTGCTCTAGTTCAAATACAACGATTTGTGCACATGGCACTGTGCGCACATTATACCGGCCACACCTCAGGCTGGCCCGGGCCTGAACTTGGTGCGCATCGCCGGCACCCGCCGCCTCGTTGTCGCCAAGTGGGGCTGCCGAGGGGGCTGGCGGGGGCGGCACCTGAGCCGCGTTGCAGCGTAGTGCCAATATTTTTCCATACTCGATCCGGATCTTCAGCCAGACGGATGCCGGGAGGGCTCCGCCTGACAGCGGGACATTGCCTGCAGATATGGATCGAGCCGCGGGCGACGGGCTTGCCGCCGAGCTAGGCTGGCCTGGCGGCGGCTTCGCCATCGCCCGGGTTGCGCAGCAGGAAGGCTTCGAGCGCAGCACTGGCGGCTGCCGGGGCTTCCAGCACCGGGTAATGACCGGCCCCCGCCAGCACCTGCAACGTCGCGTTGCGATACCACCTGAGCGTGGTGGCGCGCACGGCCTCGTCCGTATTGCTGCCGTCATGCTGGCCGACCAGCACCAGGATCGGCTTGTCCGTGCCTTCCACCTGCTGGCTGATATCGGTACGGCTCGCATCGAGCGCATAGCTGGCGAAAGCGGTGCCGTCGATGTTGTCCCAGCTGCTATCAACCACCGTCCGCGCAAAGGCGGACGAATAGCGGTGCGCAGTGCCGGCCGCCACCAGTTCTTCACGCCGTTGCCGCGACACCGCGGCCTCCTGCAGCATCCGAACGCGCTGCGGATCGCTGCTGCCACCGCACGCGTCGAGGCCGGCGATGGACACAATCGCATCCACGCGCTGCGGCAGCGCCAACGCCAGCATCTGCGCGGCCAGCGCGCCCAGCGAATGGCCGGCCACCGCGAAGCGGCTCCAGCCCAGGTAGTCCGCAAGCCGGGTGGCGTCGATCACCACCTCGCGCAGCGTCATCAGGCCGCGCTCCTTGCGCGCCTGGCCATAGCCGCGATACTCGACCGCAACATACTGGAACGCATCCAGATCAGCCCAGCGCATCAGGTCGTCGAACGCGTCGCGCGTGCCAAGCAACCCCGGGAACAGCATCACCTTGCGTGGGCCCGTGCCCACCAGCTTGAAAGACATCATGCTGCTACCTCCGCGGCCAGGGACCGCATCATCGGGAAGGACCGCGAATCAGACATGGATCGGATCCTCCTTCTGCATATGCTTGCGCAGGTCGTCGTGCGACACATTGAACTGCGGAGAGATCTTCAGTTCGGTGCCGAGCAGGGCTTCCTCCTCATCCATCTTGAAGCCGAGCGATTTGGTGGCTTCGAACATCACGCCCCCCGGCGTGCGCACGTAGACCGATTCGAAGTAGCCACGGTTCTTGCGGTCCGAGAAATCGGTAAAGCCCATGCCCTCGGTATCGAACTTCACGCGGGCCTGGGTATCGTAGTCTGCCACGTCGAAGGCGCCGTGGTGCACGATGCCCTCGGCCAGCGTCCAGGTACCCTGGCGCAGGTCCGGCTCGTAGCGCACGTCGATGCGGCGTCCCGCGCCGCCCTCGCCCGCTTCGTAACGGGTGAACTTGCCGTCTTCCAGCGTCTTGCGGAAATACCAGGCGCTCTGCATGAACGTGTCCATGTCCTCCAGCTCACGCACGGTCACGGTCCAGTTGTGGAAGCCGCGCACGGCGTATTGCTCGGGCACATACTCGGAGCGCCAGGGCCTGCGCAAATCGGTGGGATCCTCCACCACCTCGAAATCGATGCCGGCATGCACCACGCGCAGGTACTTCTCGCCGAAGCGCTCCGACTCCTGGACGATGGCAATGCCGTGCCGGCCGAAGTGCTCGCGCCAGAAATCCAGCGAGCCTGCCGGCACCGAGTAGGCGATGGCGGTGAACTGGCCGGAGCCCTTGCGTCCGCTCAACTCCGTGCGGCGCATCGGGAAGGTGGTCATCACCGTGCCGGGCGTACCGTCCGCATCGCTGAAATACAGGTGATAGATGGGAATGCGGCCATCGTAAAACAGAGTGCGCTTGATAAAGCGCTGCCCCATCACCTTGACGAAGAAATCCACGTCGCCCTGGGCCGTGCTGGTGCACAGCGTGATGTGATGCAGACCGCGAATGAGGTTGCCTTCCATATCGTCTCCTTAACTAGCTTAGGCTGTCCGCCCGGCCGCGCCGGATGCGGTGGCGCTGGCGGGCTTGGCTGGAGTATGGAAGCCGGGCCGGTGCGCGGCCATAGCCGGAAAGGAATACACCGAATGCCGATTCGGCATTCGGCATGCGCGGGGTCAGGCAGCGCAAGCTTCGTCGCCGCCCTCGCCCTGGTCGGCCAGCAGGGCGTGGATCAGGTCGCGGAACCATTTGTTGGCCGGGTCCTTGTGAAAGCGCTCATGCCAGAACTGGCGCACGACAAAGCCGGGAATCCGTACGGGCAACTCCATCACATTGGCGCCGACCAGCCGCGCCACCTCCACCCCGGCACGCCTGGACACGGTAAACAGCGCATCGGAACTGGGCAGCGTGGTCAGCACCGTGAGGAAATTGGGCAGCGTGACGACAAAGCGCTCGGCGGGAATACTCTCCAGCAGGAAGCGCTCCAGCGCCTCGTAGCCGATCGGCAGCGGCGCCACCAGTGCATGCGCGGCGTTCAGGTAAGCCTCCTCGCTCAGCACGCCCTGCGCCAACGGATGGCCGGCCCGTGCCAGGCAGACATAGTCCGACGCGTAGAGGCGGCGCTGGTAAAACGGCGAGCGCGTAATGGCGAAGCTGCCCATGGCCAGGTCCGCCTCGCCTTCTTCGAGCATCTCTTCCACGCCATGCCGCGGTGCGGCAATGGCCCGCACCCGGATGCCGGGCGCATGCTCCGCCAGGTGGCGCAGCAGCCTGGGCAGCAGGAAGGCCGCGCCGAAATCCGTGGCGACAAAGCTGAAGCTGCGGCGCGAGACGGCAGGATCGAACTGGTCGGGACTCTCGATGGCCTCCTGCATCAGCTGGATCACGCTCGCGATGCGCGGCGCCAGTTCGCGCGCGCGCGGTGTGGGCGACATCCCGGCCGTGGTGCGCACGAACAGCGGGTCGCCGAAGTACTGGCGCAACTTGCTGAGCGACTGGCTCATCAGCGGCTGGCTGAGGCCGAGGCTGTCGCCGGCCTGGGTCAGGCTGCGCTTGCGCAGTACCGCGTCGAAGACGATCAGCAGCCGCAGGTCGAGCGAGGCGGCGAAACCGGCATTCTTTGCCATGACTGGATTCCCGTGTGGACTGTGGCGCACCGCCGGCAGCGGTCGGGCGGCGGGCGCTGCAGCAAGATCCTTTGTACCCGATCCGCGCGCACCGTGTTTGCCGCGCGCATTCAACTTCCGAATGGCACCGATGCGATTCAGCGTATCGACACCCGTATGACTGGCCGGTACCTTGCGCACAGGATTCTAGCGACCTCGATAGCCGCACGGCAATCGCAAAGCGCGATGCCCATCCCATACAAGGAACCGAACATGTCATACGATGAAAGAATCGCGATCGTCGGGGCCGGCCCCGTTGGTTTGACCACCGCGCTGACGCTCGCGCGCCAGGGCGTGCCCTGCGTCGTGTTTGAGAGCGCCGATGAAATCGCCCGCGAGCAGCGCGGCGCCGCGTTTCACCCGCCTACGCTGGAGATCTTCCGCAAGCTGGGTATCGAGGCGGCCCTGACGAAGATGGGCATCCGTATTCCGGTCTGGCAGATGCGCGACCGTAGCGAGGGCGTCTATGCCGAATTCGATCTTGGCACTCTATCGACGCTAACCGACTTCCCGTTCCGCTTCCACTTGCCGCAGCACTATCTCTCCAGCCTGCTGATCGAGGTGCTACGCACGTTACCGCATGTCGAACTTCGCTTTGGCGAAAGCCTGGACTCGGTTTCCACCGACGGCGCGAGCGCTACATTGAACCTGCGCACCGCACAAGGCCCGCGCGAGGTGAAGGTGCCCTGGGTGGTGGGCGCGGACGGCGCCCGCAGCACGGTGCGCAAGAGCGGCGGCTTCGGCTTCGAGGGCTTTACCTGGCGCGAGAAGTTCCTGGTCACCAATGTCGCCATGCCGATGGAAGCGCTGGGCTACACAGGCACCGCCTATGTTTCCGACCCCGAACATTGGGCCGTGGTGCTCAAGCTGTACGACGATGCCCGCCCCGACCTCTGGCGCGTTGCCATGCCGGCAGATCCCGATGTCGACGACGCGGTGCTGTTGGCGCCGGCCAACGTACAAGCCCGTCTGCGCGAGACGCTGGGCGTGGACATGGCATTCCCGCTCGCCTACTCGGGCACCTACAGGGTGCACCAGCGCGTGGCGGACACCTTCGTCAGGGGCCGCATCCTGCTGGCAGGCGACGCGGCCCATATCAACAACCCGATCGGCGGCTTCGGCCTGAACGGCGGCGTGCACGATGCGTTCAACCTCGGCACCAAGCTGGCCGAAGTCTGGCACGGCCGCGCCGGCGCCGAACTGCTCGACCTGTACTCGCGCCAGCGCCGCACCGTTGCCGTGGAGGTGGTGCAGAAGAACAGCATCCGCAACAAGAAAGCCATGGAAGAATGCGACCCGCAAGTACGCCGCCGGAACCAGCAGGCGATGCACGCCATCTCGCTCGATCCTGACAGATCGCGCGAGTTTTTGCTCGACAGCTCGATGATTGCTTCAATCCGCCGCGCCGACGCCATCGCCTGAGGCGCGGCGCGCTACCAGCCGGCGCCGGACGCAAGCGGCGGCACGCATCACTGAGAACGGCGAGAAGAAAACCGGCCGCTCGGCGCAGGTGCTGCCGCGCAGCGTGGTCTACGATCCCGAGCTGACGCTTACCCTGCCGCCGGCGATCAGCGCCACCAGCGGCCTGAACGCCATGGCCTATTGCGTCGAAGCGATGTATGCCGCCGACGCCAATCCCGTCACCACGCTGATTGCCGAGGATGGCATTCGCGCCCTGGCCAGCGGGCTGCCCGATGTGGTGGCGCACCCGCACGACATGGCCGCGCGCAGTGCGTGCCTGTACGGCGCGTGACTGGCACGCCGGCTGCAAGTACCTCTTGCGCTGGAGCAACTGGGCGTGCGGCATGGCGACCTGGCACGCGTGGCCGACCAGGCCCTGCGAGCGCCCCCCCCAATCCGGCGCCGCTGACGCGCGATGGCATCCTGCGCTTGCTGGAAAACGCGTTCGCGGGCGTCGAGCCGCACTGAACCCGGTGCAGCTTGCGGTGCGAACGACAGCGCGCCGGTGGGATCCCGATCTCGCCGGCGCGGTCGTGCCGCATGGCATCAGAAGACGTGCTTGATACCCACCATCGCGCCGAACTGGTTCGCTCGCGGTGCCGGGTTCGCGCCGGCCTGGCCATTGCTGACCGACAAGCCGAGCTGGCCGCCGTTGTCGATAAAGCCGGCAGTGGCGTACACCGAGCTGCGTTTGGAGAAGGCATAGGTGGCCCGCGCCGCGTACAACCAGGCCTTGTTCCTGCTGTCGTGATAGCGCAGGTTGAAGACTTCAGCGTCCACACTGAAGGCCGGCGTCACTGCGTAGGACACGCCGCCATACCAGAGGTCGCTGCGCGGCGTGGGGCTGCCCCGGTTGTCGCGCCGCACCAGGCCAAGGCCAATCTTGGCGTTGCCCACCAGCGCATAGCCATTGAGCGAGAGCCGGTCGTCGCGCAGGCCGCTGCTGGTCAGCCCGGCGAACGCACCCGGCCCTCCGCGCAGCGAGTCATAGGCGGCGTTCACCGCCCAGCGCTTGGCGTCGTACTGGAGCAGCGCCGACCATTCACGGCAGGCTCGCGCGTCGGCCGGGTTCTCGCCGGCGCAGTTGGTGCCGGCCGGGCTGGGACCGGCATTGGTACCGTCGCGGCCGAAGCTGTAGGTGGCGCCCAGCGTAAAGCCGCCAAAGGTGCCCTTGTATGCAATGGCGTTATCGGCGCGGGAGTTCGCCATATAGCTGTCCAGCGAGGCTGAGCCGAAGGTGTTAGGGCCTAGCATGTCGGCTTCCAGGTTGGCCCAGAAGGTCATGGCGTACTGGCGGCCCAGCCCGATCTGGCCCCACTTGCCTGCCAGGCCGACATACGCTTGGCGGCCGAACAAGCGGCCGCCCTGGTTCGAAGCGCCATTGTCGGTGCCGAAGCCTGACTCCAGCACGAACACCGCCTTCATGCCTTGCCCGAGGTCCTCGCTGCCGCGCAGGCCCCAACGCGACGGCACGGTGCCCGTCAGGCCCGGCATGCGCGTCACACTGTCGCGCGCGGCGCCGATATGGTTAACGTACTCCACGCCTGTATCGACCACGCCGTACAGGGTGACCGCTTGCGCGGCGGCGAGGCCTGGCAACGCCATCAGGGCGGCTGCCGTGAGCCCGGTGGTTCTCATAGTTCTCCTCCAGTCTTTGCTGTTGTGGTGATGCAACTCGAACGCGAACGCGACAACGAAAGGCAGCGCGCAACCGGTCACGCGCCGTCATTGGACGGCAGAGAGCACAGGCAAACGCTGCCCCTTGGCGGCAATCCGATTTGTCGTGAATGACGGGTTAGCGGCGGGCCGGACCGCGCCAGAGGATCAGGAAGCAGGCCAGGACGTCACTGCTTGCGCGCGAGCCTCACTCCACCGAGGCTCCTGTCGAGTGTGCGATGTCCGACCACCTGGCCGTATCGCTGGCGATAAAGCGCTTGAATTCCTCGGGGCTGGTCGGCGCCAGGTCGACGTTGAGCGCTGCGAAGCGCGCCTTGACCTCGCTGGATCGCAAGGCCTTGAGCACCGCCTCGTTCAACCGGCCGATGACCTGGGGCGGTGTATTGGCCGGCGCCAGCAGGCCAAGCCAAGACGTGCTGGCGTAGCCCGGCAGGCCCGCCTGCGCGATGGTTTGCAGTTGCGGGCGAGACGGCGAAGGCCTGGCGCTGGTCAGTCCCAGCGCGGTCAGCTTGCCCGCCTTGATAAACGCGTCCGCGGCAGCCAGGTCGGCGAACATGACCTGGGCATGCCCGGCCACCACATCGTTCAATCCCTGCATGGTGCCTTTATAGGGCACGTGCTTCATGTGGATATGCGCCATCTGGTTGAAGTGCTCAGCCCCCAGGTGGTTGGAGGTGCCGGCCCCGGACGAAGCGTAGTTGACCTGGTCGGGATGGCGCCGCGCATAGGCGATCAGCTCGCCGACACTCTTCACCGGCAGGCCAGGCGATGCCACCAGCACCTGTGGCACCTCCGCCACCAGCGTGACTGGCGCGAAATCGCGCACGGGATCGTACTTGACCCGGCCCTTGGGATAGACCGCGGGCGCAATGGTGAGGGACGCCGCCGCCATCAGCAGCGTGTAGCCATCGGCATCGGCGCGCGCCACGTACTCGGAGGCAAGCATGGTGCCGGCACCCGGCCGGTTCTCCACCACCACCGCCTGGCCGAGCGAATCCTTGAGTTTTTCGGCCAGGACGCGGCTCATCACATCGGCGATCCCGCCGCTGGTGAACGGCACCACGAGCCGGATCGCATGGGTGGGAAAGCGCCCGGTATCGGGCGGGGTGCCAAGCGCCGCGCCGCACGCGAGCAGCGCGCAGGCGGACACCAGCAGCAAGGCGGGACGCTTCATAGGACATTGTCTCCATCATCGTTTTCGGCTGCGGCGTTGAACGGCGTGCCGTGCCTGTATGTGGAAGCATTAGACAATGTGCGGGGGGGCGTGCGACAGGCGCAATGGCTAATGGCCGGCATAAGCGGCTTGCATGCGGCCGTAATGACGAGCATTCGTGACTATGGCACGCCCGGGCCGCTCGACCGGTCCGCCGCATCCGCCTTCGAATCATGTCCACCAGCAAGTCATAGTCTACGGAAACGATCACCGCGGATACAGCCTCACCGCGCCCTCGAAGCCGGCAGATACCAGAGCTTCGATCACGCCGACATACCGCCCGATATGCTCACCCATACCATGCGCAATCTGGACCACGCCGCGCACGGGGCCGAGGCTATCCCCCTCGGGCGCACGCTACGCGCAATCCGTCTGGACTGGACGCAGTAAGGCTCATTGCCGAGGCACTCATGTCCTAGAGGGGGCGCTCAGGCATCGAGAACTGCAACGCATGCTATGCCTGATGGAGAAGGCCGCTTCGGCTTTGCACGATCGGGCCGGACAGAGCGTGCCGGCCTCTGAGTGGGGCAATGCTGCCACGGCGTAGCCGTGGGATGAGGCGCAATTCTTTTCCGGCCGCAATCGCCAGGTTCGGATGATCATCCACCGCAAGCCAGCACATGATCTGCTCTTCCTTTGCACTGCGCAAAGTCGTCTTCCCCTGGATGATTTTCATCACCAGGGTCGCATTGCGCTTGGCTGGCCAGCGCTTGATACCTTCGTCCATCAAGGCAGTCATGTGCCTCTTCTTCTCTTCGTCTTTTCTTCATTTCTTTAGGCTGGAATGGTATTAGTGCATCACTCACCCGGCACAAGGAGCCCAACCCAAAAAAAGCACGAATGTTCGTTACTCCAGCACGGAACGATTTTGGTTGCTTTCCGCCCTCTTGGTTGTTTCATCACAACAAAAAAAACTGTTCCCAAGTATCGTTAACCGAACGCTGGCACATAATACAAAATAGACGTGAACGGAGAGCGTCGGCCAAGCAGTCGCGATAGCCCAGAGTTTCCAATCATCAGCTAACAAGGAAAGTGCTATGAAGATGACATGGATTGCCACCGTCGCTGCACTAGCCGCTGGTGGTGCGTATGCCCAGTCGAGCGTGACTCTGTACGGGATCGTTGACGCCGGCATCGAATATCAAAACAACCAACCTGGGGGCGGCCACAGCGTGACCCGCCTGACCTCGGGCAACCTGTCGGGCAGCCGTTGGGGCCTGCGTGGCGTGGAAGATCTGGGCGGTGGCCTGAAGGGCATCTTCGTGCTTGAAAGCGGTTTCAACCTCGACACCGGCACCTCGGCCCAAGGCGGCCGTCTGTTCGGGCGTAACGCTTACGTCGGTTTGCAAAGCCAGTGGGGCGCCCTGACCCTGGGTCGTCAACAGACCCCGCTCTATGACTTCGGTTTGCAGTTCGACCCGATGGCCATCGCCACGAACTACTCGATCATCGGCCAGGACGCAGGCTTCACCAGCCGAGCTGACAACTCGGTCAAGTACGTCGGCACCTTCCACAGCCTGACTGCCAGGGCCCTGTACAGCTTCGGCTCGAACACCGGTGCCGGCTCGTTTGGTGAAGTCCCGGGCAGCCCCAAGATTGGCCAAGAGTACAGCGCTGGCCTGACCTACGCAGCCGGCCCGTTAGCCATCGGAGGTGTCTACGACGAAACCAACCTCGGCCTGGCCGCGACCGGCGCCCTGACGGGTGCCAAGATCCGTCGCGCCACCCTGGCTGGTACGTATGCCTTCGGCCCGGCCAAGGTGTACGCTGGTTATCGTTGGGCTAAGGCTCTGGACGGCGCCACGCTGCCGGGCAACCTCGGTGCCAACAACGTCTCGAACCTGTACTGGCTGGGCCTGGGCTATCAGCTAATTCCGGCACTCTCGCTGACCGGCGTTGCCTACTACCAAGACTTCCGCGGTACCAAGGCTGATCCGTGGAGCTTCGTGGCTTCGGTTGATTACATCCTATCCAAGCGCACCGATGCCTACCTGAACGTGGGTTACGCGAAGAACAAGGATGGTTCGAACCTGGGTCTGACCGCGGGCGGTTCCGGCGCGATCCAAGGCAGCGGCTTCGGCACGGTTAGCGGCTCGGAGAACCAGTTCGGCGCGGTCGTTGGCATCCGTCACAAATTCTAAACTGCCGCAAGCGCATGCCCGCTTTTCGCTTCAACTTAGTCAGGACACGTAACGCCGGCATTCGCGCGGCACCAGGGCTTTGTGCTGGTGCAGCATCACACGCTCGTCGGGACTGTCCAGACAGTATTTCGTGCGGAAAGGGGCCAGCCTTAGGAGAATCCGCCCTCAAGGCCAGCCAGTTTGACAACGCGGAGGAAGACTGGAAAAGTCCCTCTCACCGATACATCCACACCAAGTAGATGGACTATCAACTGCATTTTAAAGAAGCAAGCCACCCGAACTGGGCGCGCAGTATCTTTTCCGGATGTGCAATGGCCTGGTGACCGAAGGGGTCCATTGGCAAAGAGACGGCGCCGAGGTGGACGGTATATTCCATGGTTGAGCCAATGCGGCCGGAGGCGTCAACACATGGGATCGCCAGCGTACGAGCTTGGGCGCACTGCCAGCAGGTCCGCCCGGATTAGGCGACTTCCGTGGTGACCCTAACTATGGATTCAGCACGGTAGGGCCGAACGGCTCGCCATTTGATGACGTCGCCAATGCCATTGCCGCGGTCACCCCGGTAAGGCAACAGTAGGTAAGCAGCCGCCCATGTGGCGGCATTTTTGTCACTCGCCATCACGCCGATAACTGGAAATTGCGGAAGTCGTAGCAAACGACAACGCACCGAAAGAAGAGGAAGCACGCATGAGGCGGGAAGACCAGGTCGCAGAAGTATTCACAGATAAGTGCATGACGATTAGCGACGTCATAGCGGTTCTCGATCGCATCCGTGGTGAACATGGCGACATTGAGTGCGTCGTGCCGGGCTTTGACGGCGGCGACTTCGAGGACTCGGCACAAAGAGGGGGAAACCGGTCTCCAGCGTGATGTCGGAGCTGCCGGCGCCGGCCGACCACCCCTACCGCGTCAGCGGTTTGGTTCAACACTTTTTATCAAGAGTAATGGCGGCCTCGCCAAGCCAGTCGGCCCAGACTGTCAGGGGGCGCCGCCAGCGCCGCCGTCCGACGACTTGCAGTCGCTGCACGGCGTGGCGTGGGCCGGGGTGGCCGACAGCCACGTCAGGCCGAGCGCGCTCACCAAGGCCGCGAGCCGCGCGAACCTGCGCATCCAGTTGGTCATGGTTTGCTCCTAACCCATCCGTCCCTAGGGGTGCCGCTACCTACCGCCGCCATCCGGGGTTGGGTCGTGGGGTAGCGACGCGTGGCGGCCGCCGCCATCCTGGCTCGGGCAGGCGTGGGCAGGCGTGGCCGACAGCCACGCCAGGCCGACGGCGCTGGCTAGGGCGGCGAGCAGTGCGAAACGGCGGGCAACTTGTTTCATGGGCTTCTCCTGAGACAACAGCATGGCGGGAGCGCGGCGTCCACCGCCTGGTCGTGGCGGTGCGGGTAGGAAGGAGCGAGCGTCGGGTCGCCGCGGGCGGTGTCACCACCGAGGTTCTCTATCCCAAGCATAGTGTTTTCGTGCGCCGCATCAAGCCGTAGTTCCAGGCTCACCGCCTGGCGCTCGCTCTCGCGGGCCAAGTCGGCATTGGCCTGCTGGAGCTCAGCCAGATCGGCCGCCCGGTCGGCATTGCCTGGTCCACGGAGTCGGCGATGCGGTGCCGACGGTCTGCGAAGGACAGCACCTGCGGAAATCCCACAAGAGGAAGTCGTGACAGCACCCTGCTCCAATGGACCAACGGATAGGGAGCCCATGGATGACAACATTCACGAAGCACACGGCCAAGATGCCGGCCAGTTGGTTGGTACAGGCGGCACTATGCGAGGCGATGCACGTGGCCTGGCCGCACGGCTTGGAGTTACCGTGCCAATTGGTGAAGCACTGGGTCAACTAGGGGAAGACGACAGTCACCAGCTGGCGCGAGCGAGCCTAGCGACGGCCGCCTGCCACAGTGCACGCATTTGTGGCGCTGCGCGGGAACCCGCATGCATGCTAGGGGTGCCTATCCCGGTAAATTGCAGTGAAATCAAAGGGACCTCAAAGTACCATGACCCCAAGTTGAAGGACGGAGGTTGCCGGCCCAGGATCGGAAGCCATGCGCGCATTGTAGGTGGCTCATTAGCCTCTAGGTAGCGAACATCGTCGTCATCCCCGATTTAGCGCGGTCTCCTTTCCCGGTTCCGTTTTCTTGTTCCTCGTGAACCTCTTTTCCTAGATGTGGAGCATTGAAAGCACGGCCGCCAGAGTGCCACCAATCGCGCCAACCCCATACGAAGCCACCTGCAGCCATCGGCGCCGTGTGAGCAGCGTAATTGCCGCCAGTGCAATTGAAACCTGAACTGCAACCACGGCCTGCGCCCAGCGATGGTGATGGTGCACGGCCTTCTCACTTGCCTCGTCCGCGTCCTTGGCCGCTCGCTCTTGCGCCTCCGCCTTTTGCCGAATTTGTTCCTTCTCTGCCCCGTAGCGCAACGCTTCCCGTTTGGCGCTGACTTGATCCACTCCGGGCAGCTGTGCAGTCAGTTCTGCAATGGCCTGTTTCTCCGCCGGCGACTTAACGTGCCGGCCGGGAGTCCAGCTTGTCGACGGAAGAACGATACATCTAAGCTCTTCCATTGGTACCCCAGGCTGGGAAGCAACATGGCGCCCGAACAACGTCCGCGCCATTGTCCCGTTGAATCCAACGGCCCTCAATTGCGGAAATTGCCCAAACAGACCCGCAAAATCGCTCGCGATCTCATTCTTGATCGCTGAGTCCAAGCTCCCTTTTCGATCCGCGCTGCGCAGCACATCCCAGACCGCGATACCGTGACGCAGAAGGAAGGCGACTCGATCTTCATATTCGTCCTGGACTTCCTCCGAGTAGACCTTCCCCAGAATCTGCCACAACTGATTGGCGCCATGCGCGTAGTAACGCTGAAGCCGGAGTGATTCGTCTCCGGGGATGGTGCCAAGAATCAGGTGCGTGCAATTCGCATCGACTATCGGGGCAAGCCCTTCCGTTGGCGTTGCGATCTCCACGTTGTCATCGCTTTTCTGTTATCTAGTGCGCGAGGACCGCCCCGAGATTGAGTTCATCGGCAACTTTCTTCAATCGCTTGTCGCGCGTCCAGATAGTGATGCCTGGTTGTAGACGCGCGGACGCCAACAGTGACGTGTCGACATATCCAATTCCACGATTGAACAAACCTTCGCGCTCGATCAAATAGAACGTCTCCTCCGGCGTTGCAACTGGCGCGCGCGGCAGATCAAGCAACGCGCCAAGCACGACATCACGGTCACGCAGACTACCGAGCGAAATCTCGCCTATCACATATGGATGAGCCAGTACACGCCCCTCGGCTAGCAGGCTAATCAGCATAGGATCAGAAGCGTTGATGTGGTCAATCCAGACCGACGTGTCGACAAGAATCATTCGACGTCCTTCATTCGACGTCCTGCCGGCGACGCGGTGCCCCCTTGATGCCCGGTTGGCTACCGCCAAGATTCGCGAGTCGTTTCGCGGCTTCACGCTGGATCAAGGCCTTTAGCGCTTCGCGCACGAGTGCCGTTTTCTCCTCCAGCCCCGTATAGGCTTGGGCCTTGGCGATCAAGTCGTCATCAAGCGCAATTGTCGTACGCATGGGAACCTCCGTCAGGACAGGCACCGATTATAGCATCGTTTGATGCTTATAATAGTGCATTTTGTCGTCTCGAATGACCGTCTTGATCTCGGCGCCCCGCTCTCCGATATATGGGCCCAGCTTGTCGCGTAATAGCAAACACTCGGTGTTGTTGTGTTGGTTTACGCCCGCCAGATCCAGGACGGCGCGCGCTTGGTTTTGACGCCATTTTTCGCACTCGAAGGAAATCTCTCCCAAGCCCCGCCTAGGTTTGCGGGCGATTCGCGATGACACGGCCCGCCTTGGCACACTCCATGCGTTTGTACCTCCCGAGCGCAGAAACAATGCTCAAACCAACCGAACCCAAGTCCCAATCTCTCCCAAGGAGAACTGCCATGACTACCACCCTCACCATCAAGGACCTGTCCGTCACCGAAGAACTCGACGCCGGCGCCATGCGCGCCGTGCGCGGCGGCTTCGTGCCCTTCCTGCCCGTGTTCAGCGCGGTCAAGATCGACTCGACCTTCAACGCCTCGCAGCTGATCG
>NZ_BAAILO010000266.1:119278-146869 GCF_054589115.1 Cupriavidus sp. 8B
CTAAGCCGCGGGCCCTTCCCACTGCGCAAGCTGAAATCGCAAACTACTGAATACCCGGAGAACCGCCATGACTACCACCCTCGCCATCAAAGACCTGTCCGTCACCGAAGAACTCGACGCCCGCGCCATGCGCGCCGTGCGCGGCGGCTTCGTGCCCTTCCTGCCCGTGTTCAGCGCGGTCAAGATCGACTCGACCTTCAACGCCTCGCAGCTGATCGGCCAGACGCAGAACGTCGTCAACATGAACGGCAACAACACGGCCTTCGCGGACGACATCAAGTCGCATGTCACCTCGACCCAGAACGCCCAAAACAACATCTATCGTTGAACGGCCCGGTAGATGTGGAGGTGGCCCCGCCACCTCCACTGGCAATCAGCCAATCAAGAGCATTTCAAGTCATCCAGTGAAGCCAAGGAGAACCAACATGCCATCCATCATCGTGCGCGACCTCGCCCTGACCCAAGAACTCGACGGCAAGTCCATGACCGCGGTACGCGGCGGCAATTCCTGGTTGCAAGGACTGGGCCCCGTGGCCAACGTCAATGTCAACGTCAACCAGAACATCGCCCAGCTGCAAAGCATCAACGTGAACACGCTCAACAACGTTGGCGTGATCGGCTCCGGCTTCGGCCCGCTGAGCATCGACGTCAACCCGTCGCAATGGGCCGCCACCCACGCCAAGGTATGAACGGCAGGCGCCCCCGCACTGTGGAAACCCCGAGGGTTCCACGGCCAGCGCGGGTGCGAAGGCACTATAACTCCGGCGTCGATGCAAGCCCCCCCTCTGCGCCAGCGGCGTGGCTATTGTCTTGTAGTACCCACCCGGAAATGTTCCACCGTCTGCCCGGCATGGATCGCTCGCTGCAGCCAGTCCGGCATGGCGCCGCGACCGTCCCAGCCCTGCCCCTGCGCGTTGCGATAGCGCACTGCCCCAGGCAGTAGCGGCGGGGGCTCGGCAAAGCAGCCGGCGGCCTGCAAGTCAGCTAGGGTAAGGCCGTGCTGGGCCATCTGGATGCGGATCCAGGTGATCGCTTGCGCGCGTTCGATTTCGATCGACATAGCGTAGGTGAATAGATTTGGGGCGGCGCAGGATCCCGCGTTGTGCCGTCTGGTGGGAGCGTTGGACTTCAGGGTTGTTCTAGGTGGTGGCTGCTGTGAGAATCATTGCCGGCGGGAGAATGTGGCCGCCCTCGCTGCTTGAATGCTGGAGCGCCTCTACCTGGCAGTTGCCCTCCTCGTGACGTACCTGCGCGGCGGCGTGGAGAGCTGGCGGACCGCTTCGGCACGCCCTGCAGCAGGCGAAAACGCCCCGGGCAGAGTTGCGCGCGAGCGTCGCTCCCGTTAGGGATATATCCTGTTCCTCCCGGACACCTGTTCATTCAGCGTCCAGAAGTCATACAGCACGCCGATCAGGAACAGGCCGCCGCTCAACAGGTAGATCAGGCCACTGATCCATTTGCCGATATACATCCGGTGCACACCGAAGATGCCGAGGAAGGTCAGAAGGATCCACGCTACGTTGTAATCGTACTTGCCGGGAGCAAACCGGTAGTCCGCTTCCCGGTCCATGCCGGGGATCAGGAACAGGTCGATGAGCCAGCCGATCCCCAGCAGGCCCAACGTGAAAAACCAGATCGTCCCGGTCACCGGCTTGCCGTAGTAAAAGCGATGGGAACCGGTAAAGCCGAAGATCCACAACAGATAACCGATGACTTTGCTGTGCGTATCACTCCGGGGATTGCTTGATGGATGCATTGTTCGTCTCATGCAGTGGTTTGGCGCGCTGATGACATAGCCTGTAGCACCGAAGCTATTTGGCGATCCATTGTACGGGCGATGGATTCCAATTCTACCCGTCTCCTTAGCCAGCCCGACGCAATGGAGCTCGCAGCTTCTCGCAAGCCGGGATCGAGCCAAAGCCCGCATAGCTGTCCCGAATCAGGCCGAGCGCCCGCGCCGCAAGGCCCGGCGGTCTCCGGTTGTTCGCCAGTTGCCCCTGGTGGCGATTCGGCAAGCTGGCGGGAGCGGACGATTGATTTTCTATTTAAATGAGCCGTTTAGTGGAGGCACGGCGGATTTTCACGATTGCCGAACTCGGCATAATCGCTCCAATTGGCTGTTCGCGGGGTCGCTGCGTGCCGGCCAACGTGCGGCCGCCATCATGAGCTTGATCCAGTCCGCCAAGCTCAACGGGCATGGTCCTTATGCGTGCCTGAAGGACGTACTCACGCGGCTATCGACCCAGAAGGCGGGTGACATCGCCGAGCTCCTGCCGCATCGCTGGACTCCCGCAGCCTCTGCAGCATAGCCCTGTCAATACGGGTTCCCCGGCTGCTTACAGTAGATTCCGCGCTCCGCGTCGGCCAACGGTCGGTTCTCGCCGGGGATTGCCTCCGCATGATGCAGCGAGGGGCGTCTTCCGAGCGCGAGCGGATGGTCGGCGATGGCAACAGCGCATCCTAGGCTGCTACCCTTGGGGTCCACGTTCTTGCGCAAGACGAACAGGCTGTAGCCCGCAAACCGATTGGCCACCGGCAGATACCGCGGCTGCACAGAGTCGTGTCGCGCTGAGCAGGTTGGGGGCACATCCCAGCCGCTGCCGGTCAGGTAGCGATTGGTCCTGAAGTTGATGCCGGAGGCTTCCCACTGATACCAGCTGGCCGTGGCGTTGCCGTCCGCACCCACGGCCACGCGGGGCGCATAGACGTCTCCCGGCACCGTGCCGCTGAACTTCCCCGGCAGGCCCCAGCCCGTGCCAGCCGCGTAGCGGTTCGCACCGCCGTAGGCGCCAACCCCGTTCTGCTCCTGCCAGACCGCGATGGCATTGCCCGCCCCGTCGATTGCCACATGCGGGGCGTAGCATTCGCCAAGAGAATTGTTCGAGACGACTGTCGAAGCCTGCCACCCGCTGGCGGAACGCGAACTCGATCATTTGCCGGATTCGGTTCTTGCCTCGAGTGCGTGGACGACGGCCGCCATGTCGGACTGGCCGTGCCCCAGCGCCAGCGTCTCACCGAATAGCGCATAGCAGACATCCAATAGCGGCGACGCGACCCCGGCTTCTCTGGCCGCTTCCGCAATCAATCGATTGTCCTTCAGCACATTGGTGATCGACCCCTGGACATCGAAGTCACGCATCACCAGCTTAAGAATTTTCACGCGTGAGATGCCGCTCGCCATCTGACCGGCGTCCACGATGGCGCGAAACTGCTGCATGTCCAGGCCATGCCGCTCGGCAAAATGAGCCGCTTCCGCAAGGCCGGCGACCGTGGTGATGAGAAACAGGTTCACCGCAAGCTTCATCAGGAGCCCGCTCGGAACCGGGCCGCACACGATCGTCTGATGGCACATTGGCTCGAGCAAGGAGCGGACGCTTTCGACGGCCGCGTCTTCACCCGCTAGCATCGCCACGAGGTGGCCCGCCTCGGCGGGCTTGCGCGAGCCCGAGACGGGCGCTTCCACATAGCTGCCACCGGCGTTGCGAATGTCGGCTTCGAGTCCGCGCGAGTAGTCGGGCGAGGTGGTCCCCATGTGGACGATCGTGTGGTGCACAATGTTCGCGCTGAACTGCGGCGTGCCGCGGGCGAGGACGGCGTCGATTGCGTCGCCATCGGTCAGCATCAGGAATACCACGCGGGTGCGTTTAAATATCTCGTCAGGGTTCGTCGCGACGATTGCGCCCGCCGCTCGCAAAGACTCGCTCTTGTCAGCGGAGCGATTCCAGACAATGAGTTGCGTGCCTGCGCGGGCCAGATTGAGCGCCATTGGCTGTCCCATGACACCTAAGCCGATGAAACCGATGCACATATTCACCTCTATCCCAAGGCGGTTGTTGCTTGTGGCGACACGGCATTCTTCTCCGGCAATCCCGCTTTGCGGTATCAACACGAATGTTGTTTCCGGCGCAGCACGACCATGTTCACGACATGCACCAGCACGGCCTCGTCGTCCTGGTTCAGGGTGGTCGTTCGGAGCTTGATCAGGCCCTGCTCTGGACGCGACGTTGACGGTCGCACCTCGATCACCTCGCACTCGACGCGCAACTCGTCACCGGGGCGCACTGGCCGGGGCCAGCGGCACTCGTCGAGGCCAGCGCCGACGAAGCCGCCAGCCGGCTTGAGTTCGGTCTCAATCATCAACCGCATCGTCACGGCAGCGGTGTGCCAGCCGCTGGCAGCCAGTCCACCGAAAATCGAGCGGCGCGCCGCCGCCTCATCGAGGTGGAAGGGCTGTGGATCGAATTCGGCAGCGAACGCGAGGACCCGTTCCTTGTCGATGCGCAGCCGCCCTGAACCGAACGTCTGCCCCACTGCAAAATCTTCTAGATAGCGCTCGCTCAACCGATTCATGATTCAGCCCCAGCTTTACGCAAGTTTCGAGCGCGAGCGGGATGTCTTCAACGCCGCCGATGCACAAGGTGACGATGCCCCGTTCGAAACCATCACGGCACATCGAATGAATGAGGCGGGTGGTGAGCACGGCCTCTGTTGCCCCGATCGGGTGGCCGCGGGCGATGGCGCCGGCTTCGACATTGACGATGTCCTGGGACAGCCTGAGAAAGTCTCCGCCTCGATCGCACGCATCGCCATCTTCCTGTAAAGTTACGGACCTGTACGTAACTATAATACTAGGAACAGGTCTGTTACTTTGTCAAGGGGCAATCAATCTATATGAACGCGTCCCTTTTGCGCTAGTTTGTCCACAGGCTTGTCCCCTCGTGCGGTGGAATGCCGTCTGACACTTCCGGCGCCCCCCTCAGGCCGGCCCGGGCTTGAACTTGGTGCGCGTCACTGGCGCCCGGCGCTTGGCACCGCTAGCGGCCTCGTTGGCGGCCTGCCAGATCGACTGCACGGCCTCGGCCGCGATTTGCTTGAGCGCGTCCCATTGCCGCTAGTCTCGGCAGTCCGTCTCACGCTCGGGAGTAAGCGCGATGGACCACTGGCAACTGGCATATACCGGCATGCGGCAGATTCCGCGCGAACTCCGTGAGTTCGAACTCGCCACGTTCTTCACCTTCTCCCTTGAGCCAGAGCGTCACGTAACGACGCTGACGCTCCGCCGTCGGGCTCAACTCGAGGGCTTGGTAGGCCTGCATCTGATGGTCCACCAAGGTATCGGTGCGGCCGTCATAGAGTGCGCCCAGCGTGCCCATATCCGGCGGGGTCACGCCGATCTGCGCGCCAACATAGGCCCAGAGGAATCGGGGCACCTGCTTGCAGGCATCGAGGGTGCGCCCCGTCATGCGGACAAAGCCGACATGAACGGCGCAGGCCAGGCGGTAAAGGTGGCTGCGCCGGGCGTCGACCAGGACTCGCTCCTTGGAGATGGGCTGCCGATTCAGATTGACACCACGTGCTCGCGTCAACCACCTTTCGATACTCTGGCGTTGCTTCACTCTGCGGCATTGCCGCACATCTCTGACTTGATGCCGGCAATAAAGAAGTCTATTGTGGCCGTTCGGTGCACGCTCCCAGCTCCTCGCGCCGATGGTGTAGCTTTCCTATAGCGTGTGAACCCCATTTCTGTCAGGACACGTATCGTCCGGTGCGCTTGATGCTCAGGCTCTATCTAACTCACGTTTGGAGAAACCACGATGGCAAAGCTAGTGGTGCTATACAAGAAGCCTGCGAACACGGCGGCGTTCGATTCATATTACTTCTCGACCCATGTTCCGATCGCCAAGAAGATCACCGGCCTGCGACGCTATGAGGTCAGCAGCGGCCCGGTTGCAAGCCCGGCCGGCGATTCGCCATTTCACCTGGTTGCGGTGCTGAGCTTCGATTCGCTGGCGGCGCTCCAGCAGGCAATGGCTTCGCCTGAGGGCGCCGCAGCAGCAGCTGACGTGGCCAATTTTGCCCAGGCCGGCGTTGACATGCTCATATTCGACACGAAGGAAGTTTAGGCCGGAAGTTCACGGCCCATTTTCTGCGAGAAGGGGATGTGCCCGCTATCACAAGGGCCGTGGCAGGCAAGCCGCTCGTCCGCAGCGGACCAGATTTACGCGCTCGCCGCATGATTTCCGTTGCCCCCCGGCGCCGCTCTGGCCACGCTCCTTACTGCGACAAAACCAGCCGCAGGCCGCGGCATCCCGCATCAAGGGTTCGCAAGGAGGAAGCAAGCCGTCCTCCAGACTCCCAAGCGCCACTCCCTGTGCCCGCCTTCTACCAGGCACGTCACGCCGCCGGCCTGCCGCCTTGGTACAGGCGGATGTATCTCATAAAATGAAGTTTCACCTTGGAAAGCGGCCGTATTTCGGCCGCATATCAAAAGAGGATGTCATGGAACTTCACATGCAATCGCATCGCTACACGCATCGGTGGCCGGACTGGCCTGCGGCGGCTCTGGCAGGCGTCGTATCCGGATTGGTGTTCGTGGTATTCCTTGTGCTCGATCTGCTTGCGGCGATGTTGATGGGGGCCAGCGCCTGGAAACCGCTGACCATGATCGCAGCCATCATGCTGGGGCCGGACGTGCTCACGCAGGCTGCTACCTTTGAGATCGGCGAGCTGGTTGCTGCGGTGGTGGTCCACTTTGCGCTGGCAGTCGTGTTCGGCCTGATCCTGGCCACGATCATGGCGCCCTTCCACTTCGATTCGAGCGTCGGTATGGCCTCGCTGGTGGGAGCCGTCTTTGGTCTCGTCTTGTATTGGGTCAATTTCTATGGGATGACCGCGGCCTTCCCGTGGTTTGCCGAGGCCCGGAGCTGGGTGACCGCGATTGCCCACATAGTGTTCGGCCTAGTCGCCGCCGATTCCTACCTGAAACTGGAGCGGCCGATGGAAGGTCCCGCCCGTAACGATGCCGACTCCGCGCAGGCCTAAGGGCGCCCATCGATGACGCGCGCCGCATCGCGGCAGCGGCGAGGCGCGCGACATGCAGGCGGGTGCCCGACACCGCACCAGCATAGCGCGTGCCTGTCTAGTCGACCCGGGCCGCGAGCGCGGAGCTGCCCTCGGACGTTGTGCACGCCCAGACTCGCTCCAGCCTGCTAAAAATGCCAAGCCGCAGCGCCGCCATCGCCACTGCCCATGAAGACTGCCGCCTATCCCTATCGGTCAGCGCAGGAACGAGGAACATCGAGCTGCTTGCTGCTGGCATCTCTTGATGCACTTGCTATTGGGCGCGCTGCTCTACTACGGCGTGCACTGGCACAGCACCGCGCCGGGAGGCGTTGAAGCCGACTGGATGTCGAAATGCACTGCGGCGTAGGCCGCACTGCACGTCCAGATCTCCTTGCCATCTCGGTAGAATATGGCACGTTTGCCATCACAAAAACAACGCGCCTGCGGAAATATCGCGGCATGATCGAATAACAATCCTCGCTGTAGCGCCGCCAACGAAGTACTCGATTCCGAGATCCTTCGCAGTGCGATCCAGTATGCCTCGTGAAGCACATTCTTTGCCATTGGATACGCCCAGCCTTTTTCCCTTGACAAGGCGCGACCCATGTTCCATCATGAATTTAATCGCATGCGATCTAAACGTATGCGATCAATATAGAACCGACAACCACAGAGATCCATTCCATGAGCAAGATCGAAAAAGTCCTCGCCACCGGCAAGACCCACACCACGCACAGCAGCGCCGGGGTTACATCGCGCGGCCACAACGGCACGCTGGACATTGCACTGTCGCCCGGCAACAGCGCCACCCCGGCGCACGTGTTCCCGGCCATCCAGCCGCACCCGACCGCGGAACAGCTGTTCGCGGGCGCCTGGTCGGCGTGCTACATCGCTGCGGTCGGCCTGGTGGCCGGGGAAATGAAGCTTGAGCTGCCGTCCGACCTGGCTGTGGACATCGAAGTCGACCTGGGCCAGACCGGCGCGGAGTACTTCCTGCAGGCACGCCTCAATCTGCGCGTGCCGGGCCTGCCGCAGGATGTCGCGACGGAACTGGCCCACGCGGCCGATGCAATCTGCCCCTACTCGAAGGCAACGCGCGGCAATATCGACGTGGCGCTGAACGTCCTTACGTCGTAATTCCCCGACTTTCTCATTACCGCAAAATGATCGTATGCGATTAAATCGCATACGTCACAAATTCACCTGACGCAAGGATGCTTACCATGAGCACGATCATCACCATCGCCCGCTACGCCGTTGTCGCCGCCACCCTGCTGACCGCTGCCGCCGCGCAAGCCGCCGGTTCAGCGCGCGCCCCCTTCACCGATGGCACCCGCTCGGTCACCAGCGCAGCCGATCCGTACACAGACGGCGCCCGCTCGGTACACGGTACGCGCAGCCCGTATTACGACGGAGCCCGCGGCAAGGTCGACCCTTACCTCGACGGCGCGCGCGCCTGAGACCGCACAGCGCCGCGGAGGCCAGATGGTGCGGACGATTTGCTGCCGGTCGCGGGCGCCCTTCCCTTGGGCTGCCGTGACCGCCGCGGAAAGTTATAGCACCTGCGATCCAATCGCATACGATATATAATCGACGCTTGCGATCCATCCATGTTTGGGCAACGAGGCAGCAAATGAAATCCACCCACAAGCCCACCGAAAACCCGACGCTCTCGGACTTCCTGTGCTTCGCGGTCTATTCCGCGAACCTCGCCTTCGGCAAGGCCTACAAGCCGATCCTTGAGCAGCTGGGGCTGACCTATACGCAATACATCACCATCGTTGCGCTATGGGAGCAGGACAACCAGACCGTCGGCAACCTGGGCGTGAAGCTGTTCCTGGAGTCGAACACCCTGACGCCGATCCTGAAGAAGCTGGAGGCGATGGGCTACGTGGAGCGGCAGCGCGACCCCGAAGACGAGCGCCAGGTACGCGTCAGCCTGACCAAGGCCGGCCGCATGCTGCGTGAACGGCGTCTGGAGTCCAGCCTCGCTGGCGCGACCGGCCTGGCCCCGGACGAGTTCGCACGGATGCAGAAGGCAGTTGCGTCGCTACGCAACAACCTTATCCAGTCGGTGAAAGACAGCGAATGAACAAGCACACAGGATCCACTGCCATGACCAGCACAGCCGCCCGGTACAGCCCGATCAGCTGCGAGTTCCACGACCGCCTGGAAGACCTCGCCACCGTGCGCAGGCCCACGCAGATCCGCTATCGCGACGCCGATGGCACGCCACAGCAGCGCACCGCGACCATTACCGACGTGTACAGCCGCGGTGGCGCTGAATACCTGACGCTCAATACTGGCGAAACCCTGCGCCTGGACCATCTCGTGGAAGTCGACGGCGAGAAGCTGGCCGATTCCTGAGCAAAGACAGCGCATCGGCCGGACGCAGTCACCGGCCGCTGCTTACGCCAGCGCCACGTCTCCCGCCAACGCACGCTGCCAGCTAGGCGGGCTGCCTATGCTGGCGGTCAAGTGTGTGCAGAAGGCCTTGACCTTGGCGCTAGCATGCTGCGTGGCGCGCAGCAGGTAATTACCGCCGGGCGTGCGGCATCCTTGCATTGTTTTTGGCGCTGGGCCAGCACAGCCGGCGACGTACCGTCCACGAAACAGTAGGCGTAGATCACATTGCGAGTCGCCCGCAGTCAAACCCAGACGTCAAACCCGGCACCACGGCCCTTGAATGGGACACCATTGCGCTCTAAGTTGGAGACACCCGCCCCTGCGATCGCAGGGCCGGAGTGTGCAACCGGAGACAATAATGACAACCCCGATTTCTGTCGTGAAAACAGCCTATGAGGCGTATGGCCGCGGCGACGTCAATGCCATCCTCGATCTGGTGGCCGACCAGGTCGACTGGAAGATGGTAGGGCCACCGCAGATTCCCTACACCGGGCAACGCACCAGCAAAGCCGAAGTCGCCAGCTTCTTCGCACAGCTCGCACAGGCGGATGACACAGAAATTTTCGAACCGCGAGAGTTTATCGAGTCAGGCGAGCATGTGGTTGTACTCGGCTTCTTACGGGGAACCGCGCGTCCTGAAGGTAAGTTGGTTGAAACCGAATGGGTGCACGTCTTCACGGTCGTCGACGGCAAGATTCGGCGCTGGAAGGGCTTTGCCGATACGTCGATCCGCTTTCTATAAGGTAAGACCGGCAATTTTCCACCCGTCGGATTCCCAGGCTTTGTCAACTTGGCAATATCGAGACAAGGCAGCGGGGAGCGTGCCCACTGCTCAGGAGACGGTTGACGGATTTTTGACCACGTCAGTGAATTCATACCAGGTAGCGAATCGCGCAACGAAGTGTTTGCAGTAGAGCGAAGCGCGCAGCAGATGCCACTAGCACCTTGTCAGCCCTCTTCATTGCAATGCATTTCGCAGCTCGCTTCTTGGCCGCGTCTATGTTGTCGGAATATCACTCCCCGGTATGAGCGCTCGTCTGGACAGCGGCCCCGATCAGAAGCGGAGCGATAAGACTTTTCACTGGCGTTCCTTTGCGAACGTTCCGGTCACGTTTCATTTGTTTCTCCTTAAAGGTATCAGATGGGTTCGGGTGCCACGTCGCGCACAGCAGTAGTACCGACGTTCAACGTAGCTACCCCATTCTTGCCAATAACGGACAGAGTCAAGTTTTCATAATTTCAGCGACTGGAGAGGGCCGTGCGATGGTTGCCGCGTAGCCATTTCACATCTACACTGCCAGCCACCGGTTCCACACCGTCGTAGGGGTCAACATCAGCTTGCCCCAAGCGAGCAACTACAACACGGCCCGGCTGGCAGCCCGCATGCTGCCTAACAATCGATCGGAGACGATGAAAACTACAAGCAAACAGCGCGGCTGGATCGTCCACAGCGGAGACGACTATCTCTGCCCAAAGGACGGCGACGTAGGCTACACGGCTAACTTGATCGATGCCGGCACGTTCGGCACCGAAGAAGAAGCCACGGAAGCGGGCCGCGATCATTGCGATCCGGGATTTGTGGTGATGCGCGACCCACGCTAACGAAACGGATAAAAGGATGCCCGGCCCGATAATTCTCGTCGACATGGAGAACATCCAGCAGCTCGCACCGGGTGCGCTGCCTGGGGGAGCCCGCCTGATTGTCTTCGCCGGTGCCAGCCAAAAGTCCATTTCTCTGGATCTTGTGATCGCAGGCCAGGCGCTTGAGCCGCCGGCACAATGGATCCGAGCCAGTGGCAGCGGTCGCAATGCACTGGATTTCCACATCGCCTTCGAGCTGGGGCGACTCGCCGAGCGTGGCGAGCGCGGCCCCGTCTTCGTCCTGTCGAAGGACAAGGGCTACGACCCACTCATTGTCCATATCGCCAGCGGCGGCATGCCTTGCAAGCGCGTTGAATCGCTTTCGGAAATTCCATCGCCCGCGAAGCCGAAGAACGGTGTTTCCGTGCAAGCCTCTGATGGAATTGATCTTGGCGCGGCCTTCGCCGCGACTGTCAAGGTACGCGAGATCTTGGGCCGGTCACCGAAGACTGCACGGCCGGGCAAGCGCGCGACCTTGGTCAAACATCTCAAGGCGATGGAGCACTTGAAGCTGAAGGACAAGGATATCTCAGGTGTCATTGATGAGATGCTAGCCACGAAGCTGATCGTGGAGGACAAAGGCAAGCTCTCATACAATTTCTGATCCGAGAGGACCCGACTGCGGGATGCCGAAATGCTTGACGCGATTGCAGAAGACGTAGACCGCCGCGTCAAAGGGATTGAGCCCAAGGCTCCGACCTATCGCCGTCAGGCTTGCCGATCCCGCTGTCGCCGCCACCGGCTCCTCGCCAGATGGGTTCCGCCGACGCTTACGTCTCGACGAGGTTTTCCTGCATCGCCGGCGGCCGTAGCCGCCGTGCCGCGACTTAGGACTTTAACCAGGTAATCAGCTCTTCGCTGATGAAGCGTGTGTTCAACTCGTCGTCCGACAGGGCCACGAATGCACGCAAATTGTCGATGCCAACAAATCCCGTGTTATCGAACTCGTCGCCCAGCTCTTCTAGGAATGGGAAGCGACTACCCTGGTTAGACACGCCGATGAATAGGAAGTAGACCTCGTCCTTGCGTTCCTGAGATGCGCGCAGCACGTCCAGCGTGCGGCCCCTATCTGAGTTTGCGCCGTCAGTGATGACAATCACAAGACTGCGGCGCTTCTCACCGGACTGCGCTACCTTGTCCTTCTTCCCGAAGAAGCGACCGATGGCACTCGCCCTCTCAACGATTTGCGCCCAGCCGAAATGCGCCAGCATGCGCTCGAGCACGTAGGAGTAGTCCGTGCCGCCGTTCCAGCCGTTGACCTTGCCAATAATGTGCTTCTTCACGAAGCCCTGGTAGTTGTCGGCGTTGATGGGACACACATCTTCGACGTGTGACGCGCCGTCAGAGAAGGTAAAACAGTCGACCTTCTTGTCCGGGTCAAAGGCGAGGCCCCAAGGAATCAGGCGCGTGAGCAGGTCATTGGTCACGCCGTCACGATGTTCATCTTCAAACGAGCCCGACACGTCCAGTGCGACGCCAACTTCGAGCTCGGGCGGCTTCTCCACGCCAGCCTTCTGTAGGTTGAGCACCAGAGCCTGGGTCGCTTTTTCGAGGTTCATTACGAGAGCCATGCATTCTTCCTTTCAATAAATTGCGTCAGATCACTGAGTTTTTCCAGCACCAGGTAACGTTGTGTTTCGTTCGGCTTGTCGGTCAGACCGGCGAGTTGCCCATACATCGCGGGCAGCTTGACCAGCACGCCGTCCTGCACCAGGAGCACCAGTTCTTTGAGTCTCGTCTCGTCCTGACGCAAGGAGAGAATATTCTCCTGCGCCATGGTTTGCGACGTGGTAAGGGCCATCAGCCGCGACTGCAGCAACAGTGCCTCATCCGTGCGTAGGCCCTCCAGCAGGTACTCGCCGGCGAGGAAGACCGCTTCCAGCTCGTCCTGGGCGGCCACGTAGCGCGCTTCCAGTTCCGCGAACGAAGACAGCAACGCCATTACCGCCTTCCCGTCGGTCGAGAGCCGAGACTCGAGCTGGCGAATCTCCGCCTCGTTTCGCATCCAGACTGCGTTCGCTGACTTCTTCAGGAACCCGCCTGCCATTGCATCCAAAATCTCAGCCAGCAGCCGGTGCAAGCGGGTCATCAGCGCAGCAACCTGTCTCGGGGCAGTCGCCTCGAGCAGCTGCAGCCGGTCCTTGACGACTGGGTTGACGTTCTCCTGCGCGGCCACCCCGAAGGTCAGCCAGTCCGCCGAGCCCATGCTGTCGGCCGCAACCCCTGCCAGTACCGCGCGCGCCTGGGCGATACACTCAGGCTTCGCGGCAGGAAAGCGGCGCGCCAGTTCCTCTAGCGTGACCGAGACCACGCGACGGACGCTGCCGGCCATCGCAGACGGATGAACCGGTGCAGCAGCCTCCGGAATCCGTTCGACAGCGACGGCTGACACGGCAGTAGGCGCCGGCGAAGATGCGGCGGTGACCGGCGCGCTCTGGCCATTCGAGGGCAGTGCGGTCGGCCTGATGACAGTCGGCAAGGGTACCTTCGCGGACGCCGCGACGCCGGGCAGGGCCGTGGGCTGGATAACGGTCACTTGAGGACGCGTCTGGAGGCCGCCATCCACGGCAGGCGAGGCCGGTGCGCTAACCGCGTCACCGCCAATCACCGTGACCTTGTACGTCATGATGGAGAGCCTCCCGTCGACTGCTTAGGAGAAGTGGCCCAGCACGCCGTTGAAGTCGGTATTGAATCCCACGCCGACACCGATGAACGAGGCACCGTTGCCGTCCACCACGATGGAGCCCATCTGCACGCCGACGAAGGCGCCGAACTGGCTGGACAGGCCTACATCGAGCTGGGGCTGGCCCGCACTGTTTTCGATGATGACGCGCGCGTTCTCGACGTGCTTGAAAGTCTTGCCAGACGCCTGCGGGTGAATCATCGCGAGCAGGGGGATCTCCAAATGGCCGGCCGCCGGCATCGTGAGCAGGCGCGGCTTGACGGTGACATACTCGTCGTCGCCCGCCAGGCTGCCGTCGCGCGCATCCGGGCTATGGACCAGCGCGCCGCCATGCACCGAGAACGTCTTGTCCGCGGCCAGCGGCAGCGTGCCGGCCTTCACGCCACCTTCGAGCATGCGCTCGACGTTGTAGGTGGACAGGATGTCGCCGAGGCTCGACGCCTTCGCGCCGCTGCCGGTGTTGACGGTCACCAGCGCGTGCAGGTCGAGGTCGGTATTGCCGTCCCACGACAGGCGCACCTTGAACTCCTCGCCCTTGTTCAGGTTCAGGGAGAGCTTCGGTGAGGCTTCGCCCGGCTTCGACAAATTCAGTACCAGATTGCTCATGCTATTTTTTTGCGTTAGAAGGATTGCGGTGCGACCGCAGCCGCGGGATTGAGTTGACTACCGAGGTTCAGCAGGTCCTGCCGTACTTGCGACATTGTGTTGCGGGCTTCCTCGAACTTCGCCTGATTCGCGGCGCGAGCGGCCTGCACGATGGACTGCAGCGCCTGCGTATCGGCAACGACGCGTTTCAGGTTATTGGCCTGATCGAGGCGATTGCTACCCGGGGCCGTAGCGGCCGTGGCCACTACGTTCTGCATCAGCCGGGAGCGCACTTCCTGAAGGTTCTTGTCCAGGTTCGCGCCGGACTGGCCAAGACGCTGGACGTTTTGCACCAGTTGTGCGCCATGGATCGTCAGCAGCGTCATGCGGATGCTTGCGAAACGGTCGCCCATCGTGACGATGAGTTCTTGCAGCGTCGACACGCCTGCATTCTGCAGCTGGCGAATCACCAGTTGTTCAGCCGGCAGCTTAGTCATCATGGCTTCACGGGCCAGGGCAACCGATTCGAGCGACTGCAGCTTGTCATGTATCTCCTGCTGCCGGGAAATGTCCTGCCCTGCCGCAGCCAGAAGAGCCGGTGCTTCGGCTCGCGCCTTCTTCAATGCGTTGTGCAGGAAGGCCGTTTCTTCCGCGAATGCGACGAAGCTTTTGCGGTATTCCGCCTTCTGCCCATCCATCCCTTGCAGTTCGTCGGTGAGCTTGTTCATTTCGATACGGAGCTTGTTCTCCATACCGTTGACCTCGTCGCTCAGGGTCTTCGACTTGAGCTTGGCGATGCGTGCCAGGTCCTCGTAGACCTTGTCCATCGCGCGCTGCATCGCCTTCTTGCTGAACAGGCCGATGATTCGGTCCTTGATGCCCGGCTTGGCGTTCAGGATGGCGTCGGCCAACTCGCCGAGCTTCTCCTTCGCCACCGCGTCGTTGAGCGCGTCCACCAGCTTGAACAGTTGCGGGTTATCCGCCTTGTTGATGCGGGCTAGGAAGCCGTCGAGCACACGGTTAAGGTTGAGCGTGGGCTCGGCCCCGAGCGTGACGATTTGAGCCTGAGGCATTGCGGCGAAGTTGAACGCCGCCAAGCGGCTCTCGATGTTAGTCAGCTGAGCAGGCTCGAGCATGACCGGGAAACTCATGGGCAGCGCCACGCCGAGCGCCGGCTCCATGTTGGGGTTCAGCGCGGTGTCGTGCACCGCAGTGATGGCAGTCGGTTGCATTGATTGTTCCTTACGCAGTCGCGGCGGCCTTATACTCGTCCACTAAGCTGCTGGTTGCCAAGCTGCACCGCATGCAGTACGGGCGTTTCTAGCCCACTAACCGAATGGACAAACTGTTGCCCTTGGGCGGTAGGCCGTAAGTTCTCGTTCAAACCGGCGTAATACTTACTACAAATGTGACCTACATGTCCAGCAGCGTAATCGATCTTGGCAAGTCCATGCTCAAGGCGGGCTCGCTTTATCTTTGGGAGATCGTGTGCTGCTGCGTTGCTGGGCTGGTGCTCAGCATGATTGCATTTGCGTTCGTGGCCAACAGCATCGAAGGCACGGGCTGGACGCTGGCGGCAGTGGCATTCCTGATTGGCTTTCCCGTGGCTTATTACTTGGTCGGCCACCAGCGGGCGCTCGACCGCGTGCTCGGTGCGCTCGCGAACGCCCATGGCGAGCGCTGCTACGATGCCACGCTAGGCCGCTTCGTCGCTTCGTCGCCTCGTTGCAAGTGCAGAAGCCCGGTGCATTGACCAGCCTGCTTGCCAAGCCGCAAGCATTGACCGCCCGTTTCCGTGGCATTCTCGAAGACGGCGAGTTCAAGCCGCGGCTGGCACGCCGCGTGGCCCTGCATTTTGCGGACGAGGTGATAGCGACGGTGCCGTTTGCAGGGCTGGCTGTGCAGGACGCACCTGCTGCCAGCGCATGGCTGCCGTCACCACGCTGCAAGACCAGTTCGACGCGTCATGGCAGCCTTTCCTGGTCGTGGCCGCGGGCCAGGCCGCCGTAGCCGTCGCTGCCTGGTGGTGGCTGTCTCGGTAAGCGCATCGTCACCCTTCGGCATGGAACAGGGCGGCATGCGCCGCGCCACATTGCATTGGCGCGCGTTACCAAGGCGACCGAGTCCCCCGAGCCCGGGTCGCCTCAGGGGACTCGGTCGGTGCGTGCAGAGAAGAGCTTCAATATTCTTGAACACTCGCCAGGCTTTCCGCAGCGGTCGACGACCAAGCGACAACGAAACGGCCTATCGCAGTGGCCCGAACAGATGCTCAAGCACGGCATCCGGCGTATCGAGCGCCGTGAACGCGCTGCGAGGAATGTCCCACTGATTGGGCCGCTCCAACTTGGCACCTAGCGCGACGCATTGCGAACGCCTGCCTTCAGCGATAATGGCCATTCGAGCGTCGCAAACTTCATGGATTGTGTCTGGCGGGACCGAAGAGTCTGCGCCTACGGGGCCGAGGCGCCGGCTAAAGCTTGAGCGCGATCCGACAGAACAATAGATTGACAATGATCACTGGACACGTCTTTATTGCTACCAGCCTTGACGGCTTTATCGCCCGACCCGATGGGGACATCGACTGGCTTCTGAAACGGGATGAGCCGGCAGAAGACCATGGCTATCCGACCTTCATCGCCGACAAGGACGCGATCGTTATGGGCCGAGGCTGCTACGAAAAAGTCCTCACGCTGGGCGAATGGGCTTACGACAAGCCCGTTCTGGTGCTGTCCCGGCAATTGGCCGGCAAGCCAGTGCCGGAGAGGCTGCAGGGAAAGGTGCGGTTCTCGGATAGCACGCCCACGGATGCGATGAAGCAACTGGAGGCTGCAGGCGTGCGTCGCGTGTACGTCGATGGCGGTCAGTTGGTTCAGTCGTTTCTGCGCGACGGATTGATCGCTGATTTGGTGGTCACCACCGTGCCAGTGTTGATCGGTGCAGGCAGAGCATTGTTCGGCGCCCTGCCGCGCGACGTCAGTCTGGCGCTCGAATCGAGCCGGCACTTTCCGTCCGGCCTAGTGCAGTCGACCTATCGCGTGCAGTGCTAATTTGTGAAGATGCATGATGAGGCTTGTACATCTGGCGCCGCGATCGGCACTATCTCGGTAGACGAGACTTGTGCGTGGTTTCAACCCACTCGAGGCGGCGCACTGCCAATACGAGCTGGCCCTACTCGGCGATGGCCTAGGACGATACGAGATTCGCCGGGCGGCACTCAGGCGTTGATCCAGGCGCGCGCCTGATCCAGCTCGTTGACGTGGAACACCTTGACTTCGGCCTTCGTAAAGAACCGCGCCAGATGCATCGAGGCGTGGATCCATCCCGCGTCGGCCACCACGGCGGCACGCGTGATTTTGCGGGCCAAGGGAACGCCGAGCGTCAGGTCGGTCCACAGCGCCTTTGGCTCGATGCCGGTGAAATGCTCGATGCGTTCGAGCACTCGGGTCTTGCCGTTCAGTTCGAGATCCTCTCGCATGCGCTCGATGGCTTCGCGCAGCTCGCGGTCAGTGATTTTCCCTTCGACGGAAATCTCGACGACTGGGGAATCGGGGTCAGTGTGATACAGGATCATGGCAGGACCACTTGGCTGGGGAGACGTTACACGCTCAGGCACGGACAAACCTAGCGTTCGATCACCTCCTGATCGTACGCCTTTTCACACGGCTCGGATCGCACGGGTCCCTGTGTTCGCCAGAACTGGACCCAGGAACTGTGAGACAAAACCCACTAACTGTGAGACGTGACACCCGGGATCGCATTCTAATAGTTACGCTTGCATCACAAATTCGCTTAGCGCTTCTGTGTAGTACATATTGCATCACTTTTACCTCTTCTTGATGATCTTTCTTCTCAAGAACAGGGAAAGGAACGCCACCCAGCCAGATTAGCGGGCCGCCCCTGGTAGCCCGGGCCCGGATCGGCCGGGAGCCGACCCGCGATCCTCGGGCGCGCAGGCCAAGCTACACGAGCGCCTCTTCAACGGTTCGGGCTGCTTTCGCGATCATCTCGCGCAGCCACGCGTGACCCACGTCGTGCTCGTCGCGGCCATGCCAGACCGCACGCATGGTCTCAGTTCCAGCTTGGTACGGCGGATCTCGTCGAACTAGGTCTCCGCTCTTTGTAAGAGCCATGGCCAGGGACGCGGGCACAATGGACAGCATGTGCGTATCACGAAGCAGCGCTGGAATGGCGAGCGCGTGCGGGACGGTGACTCTCAGCCGCGGCACCTCCTTCGATTCAAGGAGCGCTTCCTCCAACGCACGCCGGTCGAACATCTCCGACTGGCGCGCGAGGCCCCGCTCAACGATGAACCCCCCTACCGCGCCTTCCTCCTGCCCGCCGACGGATAGGGTGACAAGCGGATACTTCGTCAGGTCGAGGAGCGTGAGCTTCCGGCGGGCAGCCGGATGTCCCTTGCGCATCAAGATGGATTCTCCTTGGGACATCAGCGTTCGTGAGTTCAGGCGGGGTGGAACCTGGGAAAAGATGCCGATGGCAAGGTCGATGCGTCCCAGGTCGATCTGCTCGGCCAAGTCCAGCCGCGTAGACGGCCGGATGACGAGGTCCACGCCCGGGGCGGCCTTTTGTAGTTCGCGGGACAAAGGTGCAACGATCACTTCAGTGACGTGATCGTTCGCCGCGATAACGAATCGCCGTCGGGATTTGTCGGGAGAAAACGGCTCCACGCCGAGGGCATCCTCGATGCGGCGCAGCGAGTCAAGCAGGGTCGGCGCCATCGCCGTTGCACGGCCGGTCGGCACCATGCCCTTCCCCATGCGCATGAAAAGCTCGTCGCCGACAAGCTCGCGCAGCCTGCGGAGCGCATGGCTAACCGCCGATTGCGTGAGATTGAGGCGCTTGCCCGCCAGTATCAGATTGCGCTCCTCGTAGACGGCCTCGAACACCTTCAAAAGGTTCAGGTCCGTGCGGCCGATGCTCATGACGTCACTCCGTCAATTGAATAGCATGCATTATGCAATTGCAAAGACATCAATTCCATTCAATTCATGGTTCGCGCATCATGATGTCCAGCGATTTGACAGGAGACGACACCATGACGGCCGAAACACTCATCCAAGATCGAGAAGCGCTGATCGAGCGCTGCATCCCCTTCCTTGAAGAAGTGAAGGACCTGACCACTAGCACCGCGGTCGAGCGCTGGTTGAACGAGAAGTACGGGCCCGACAGCGAGCTCTACCAGACCCTGTCTCGCTCGGTAAGGAAGGGCGTGGAGGATGGCTGGGCAGCGAACGTTGAGATCGAGGGCCCAACCTACCGCCGCAGCCGCATCGCGGAGCCCTCCACGCGCACGCTTCACTTCAGCATCACAGCTGTGTACATGGATAGCACCGGCAATAGGCAAGGCCACCCTGACCATCGACTCCGCGGGCAATACCACGGGCATCCCTATGGCGAGTTCAACATGGTCGTTCCGATAGATCCCGGCGCTGCCCTGAATGGGCCGAATGGCTGGTGTTCCAGAGGCTGGACCGCCCCGGCGCCGGGGAGTCACCACTATCCAGAAGCGAAGGGTGGCGCCGTTATCGCGCTGTTCTTCCTGCCCGCCGGTCGGATTTCCTACCACGACGTGCCGCAGGAGTAGTCCATGGTGCAGACAGCAATTGAATGGTCCCAGGAGGCCGTCGCGCGATGCGTCGCCACCGTCGTAAAGTCCCGCCGCGCGGTTCGCGCCTTCAGGCCTGAGCCGCTTCGTCGCGAACTCATACAAGAGATCCTGGAGGAGGCAGCGACCGCCCCGAGCGGGGCCAACATCCAGCCCTGGCGGGTGTATGTGGTCAGCGGCGCGGTCAAGGATGAATTGGCCAACGTCCTGGTCGCTGCCTCCCGCGCCGGGACCGCCCCCGCACCCGCCCACTTCCCTGAGCCGTTGCCGGACGTGTTCCGCGCGAGACTGACTGACTTCGGCGCGCGCTACTACGCTTCGCTCGGGATCGATCGCAACGACACCCCGACGCGCACGCGCCAGACCGAGCGGAACTTCTCGTTCTTTGGCGCGCCGGTGGGTCTCATCTTCAGCATCGACCGCAGATTGAAGCCGCACAGCTGGATCGACATCGGCCTTTTCGCGCAGAACCTGATGATCGCCGCGAAAGCGCGTGGCATCGACACATGCCCGCAAGTTTCCTTCGCGCCGTTCCATGACCTGATCGCATCGCATCTGCACATGCCACCGGAGGAAGTGACCGCCTTCGGTATGTCTATGGGATATGGAGACCCGGAAGCCAAGGTGAATCAAACAAGGATGCCACGGGAGCGCGTGCAAGACTTCGCGCGACTCTTCGGGTTTCCGACCTGACCCTCCCGCCGATCCATGCAATCAGCACCGACGCGGCAGACGATGAAGGTACTTGGAATTGCAGGCAGCTGCGCGAATCCAGCTACAACCTCCTGGCGCTTCGGGCCGTCCAGCATTGCATGCCGGCGGCGGCCCCAGGCGACAGCGATCAGCGAAAAGCCGCGCAGCTACGCCAGCAGCTCTTCGGCGCTGGGACGGATACCGGAAGCCGATCGGCCCAGAGGCGCCGGTAAAGTCCGCCAGGACTTCGAACATCGATAGGCCGAACCACTGACACCAGGCATGTTCGCCGTGGATCTGGTCGTAGATTCCCAACTTGGAAAGGACCGTGCCGTCTAGGTCGAGGATTCGGACGTCGTCCTGCAGGAGTAAACATGGCGATCAGCCCGTCCCGCGCGACGTCGCGCGGAATATAGAAGGTACCCGGTTGCGTCATGTCGTTGGTGCAGAAGCCGGATTCCCACAAGGCGGTGGTCAGATCTTGGGCGGCAGATCAGGTAGCACCCATCCGCTCCGGCCAACACCGCTGGCGGGCCGAACCGGTAGGTGCGCGGTACGTAGAGCGGAATTACCGCGGCCGGGTGCCGGACCGCACGAAAGACGCGCGTGCCGGCAGGCAGGATGAACTGGCGCCCGCAAACCGATTGGCCACCGGCAGATACCGCGGCTGCACAGAGTCGTGATGACCTACTCCATGCAATCGCGCCGCGACTTGGTTGGAGTCGGTCATGCTGTTACATACTGTCGATCCCCCAGACCGCCAGCGTGCGGCCAGCCGCATTGGTGGCCACGCGCGGCACCGGGTAGGTCGTGCCGTCGGCGGGTGTCGCGCTGAGCAGGTTGGGCACATCCCAGCCGCTGCCGGTCAGGTAGCGATTGGTCCTGACGTTGATGCCGGAGGTTTCCCACTGATACCAGATGGCCGTGGCGTTGCCGTCCGCACCCACGGCCACGCGGGGCGCATAGACGTCTCCCGGCACCGTGCCGCTGAACTTCCCCGGCACGCCCCAGCCCGTGCCAGCCGCGTAGCGGTTCGCACCGCCGTAGGCGCCAACCCCGTTCTGCTCCTGCCAGACCGCGATGGCATTGCCCGCCCCGTCGATCTCCACATGCGGGTCGTAGCATTCGCCAAGTGTATTGTTCGAGACGACTGTCGAAGTCTGCCACCCGCTGGCGGCAACGTACCGTGCCGACTGGATCGCAAAGGACAGGCTGGCCGTGCTCTGCACCCACACTGCAAGGCCATTGCCGCTGCCATCCACCGCAACGGCCACTTGCCCGTAGACGTTGTACAGGTTGCCGCCCACGGCATTGAGCATAGCGCGCGGGCCCCAGGCGCTGGCGCCGGTTGTGACGCTGCGCCCGTAGATGTCCTGCGGGCCGTTTGACACGGTAGTACCATCGCCCTGTTGCTGCACCCACGCGATGAGCCCCTGGCCGGCGGCGTTGACCGCGACGTGGCTGTTGGCTGCGCTATTGACGCCGTCGCTGACCATGAACGGCGCGCCCCAGGCACCGGACAATGCCGCGTACTTGACGGCCCACACATCGAAGTGGTTCGTGCGCCCGTCGCCTTGATACCAGGTCACGATGGCATTGCCCTGGCCGTCGACGGCGAGGTCAGGCGTGGAGGCACCGGTAGCGACGCTCGCCGACGACACAACCCGCAGCGGCGCGCTCCAAGTCTGGGACGCAGCGGTGTAGCGGCTCGCCCAGAGGTTGCTGATGTTGTTCTCGGAGGCCATCCAGATCACGGTGACGTTACCCGCTGCGTCGAAGGCAACGCGTGGCAGGAACGCATCGCCAGCGGTGCTCAACGTGGTCGCGGCTGCGCCGGCATCAGTCAGGAAGCGCGCACGAATGACGAATTGCGAAGCCACCTGCTCAGACCAGGCCACGAGGCCATTGCCGTTGCTGTCTACCCCCACGTCGGGGTCGCTGGCGACCAGCGCATCCTGCGAAGTCCAGTCCGCGGCCGACAGCGCGCCGGCCAGGTTGCCGATGGGGGCCTGCAGCACCGTGCTGCCGTCCAGGTTCGCCACCGTGACGGTGCCGGCGCCATAGCTGACGGTGATGTTGTCCAGCAGCGCGTCCATGCCGGTATGATCCGCCGTGAACTTGCCGGACATCAGGTCGATGCTGGAGGCGGCGTACCTGGCCAGGAGCGGGGCGAGTTCGGCTTTCAGGATGGAGATGGCGCCGGGCAAGGCATTCGAGATAGCCGTGAAGGCAGCGGCACCAGACGTGGCGTAGATTGCGTCGAGTGCATTCGTGCCGGCCGCGCCAACCACCGCGAGTTGGGTTAGTGGTGTGATGTTTGCCGCACCATTCGAGGGCGAGAAGGAATACAACCGCTGCGTTGCACCGTTCGCGGTCCATTCGGCCTTCAACATGAAGGGCGGCGTAAGACCGGCGGTGGAGAAGCTATAGGTGCCATCCGTGGTGTCGACGTACCGCTCGTTCCCTGCGGCATCCTTCAGGTAAATGCGGCCGGAGATTGCCGACCCGGTTGCCGCAATGCCCGAGAGGCTCTGCACGACAGCAGGCGGCGGGGATCCGCCAGTGCCAGTGCCAGTGCCAGTGCTGGCGCTACTTCCTGCCGCAACATCACCACCACCACCACCACCGCCGCAAGCGGCCAGGGCCAGGCACATGAGCAGCGCCAATACACGTTTCATTGCGAACCTCCCGATGCAGTGCATCGGATATCGGCAACTGTGCGGGGTTCTTGAGCCGGATGGCGGCGATCGTTGGCTGGATGGCCGGGTACGGGTTACCGGGAAAGGCTGTGCCCGATGTGCATTTCAAGCGTGGGAATACTGCCGGTCACTCGTGTGCACGCACACAAACGCCAGGTTAGCGCCGGGGTACGCGAACGAGAACACCATCAGCGCGATCAGCGCCCGATCCCGCAGGGGACAGCAGTTGGCGCGCCGCGGTTGCGTCCAGGACCGGCATCTTGCCGACGTGCTGCTCGACGCGCTAGGCACCTTCTTGGCGAAGTGGCTTCTCCCGACGGATTTTCCGCCCTGCTTGGGCGTAGCCGAGGAGCCTTCCGTTGCGCAGCCCGCTGGAAAGGCCTTGCCGGCAAATGAGGGGCTCGCATTGAACGAAGCATGGATGGCCGTCTGAACATGGCAGCGTGCTTCGCTCTGTCACAAAGACCTCGTCGCTCGATTTACGGCCTGGTATGAATTCGCTGAAGTGGCCCGCCATCCGTCAACGGCTTTCCGACCAGTGGTCCCGCCTGCGACTGCCCTGTCTCGCTACTGGCAAGTTGACAAGGCCTCTACGCCTCCCTTGCCCGCTCTGTGTGGCCCGATTCCGCCGAGAATTGGGTATGCAACTGACCAAATTGGACCCCGCGTAAACCATGAGGACGCAGCAGCCGGAATGACAGGTAGTTGACAGCCTTCCCTTCGTAGAATCTGGCCCGTGGTTGGCCGAGTCCGCCAGCAATTCCGGAGGAAGAATGCCGCGTATGGTTCGCAAGGCCTAGCCGGGACTAGAGATGGGGCCTCGCAGGCGGACGCGCTTCGTGTCCCTTCACCACAAGAGGAGCTCCTGATCCCAGGGCACAGGCCAGCCGGCAGATTGCAAGGAGGCTGCCATGGCTCGCGCCGTTGCCAAGGAGCGCGCGCGCCACATGGCTAGCCGATGCTAGCCTCTCACATCGTGATAGGAAAACAGATGGAATACGGTGCAAGCGAAAAGATCCCCGCCACCCTGATCCCAGGCGATGGAATCGGACCTGAAGTGGTGGATGCCACTGTCCGAGTGCTGGACGCACTTGGTGCCCCCTTTGCCTGGGATGTCCGGCAGGCGGGCATGGCCGGCATCGAGCACGGCGGCGACCCCATGCCGGAAGACACGCTGGACAGCATCCGCCGCACCGGCCTCGCGCTCAAGGGACCCCTGACCACGCCGGTGGGTGGCGGCTTTCGCTCGGTCAATGTGCGCCTGCGCGAAGCATTCAATCTCTATGCCAACGTGCGGCCGGCCCGCACGCTGGTGCCGGGACGCTTCGAGAATATTGACTTGGTGCTAGTGCGCGAGAACGTGGGCGGCTTCTACGTGGCGCACGACTACTACATTCCGGTCGGCGACGACCCACATGCGGTGGCGGTGTCCACCGGCACCAACACGCGCGACGCGTGCCGGCGGATTGCCCGCTTCGCCTTCGAGTATGCCGTCAGGAACGGGCGCAAGAAGATCACGGTGGTACACAAAGCCAATATCCTCAAGGCCCTGACCGGCATCTTCCTCGATGCCGCGCGTGAGGTGGCGAAGGACTACGCCGATCGCGTGGTCATGGACGACCGCATCGTTGACGCCTGTGCCATGCAACTGGTGCTGAACCCCTGGCAGTTCGACATGCTGCTCTGTACCAATCTGTTCGGTGACATTCTGTCGGACCAGATCGCCGGTTTGGTGGGTGGGCTGGGCATGGCGCCGGGCGCCAATATCGGTGAGCACGCGGCGATCTTCGAAGCGGTGCACGGCTCCGCGCCCGATATTGCCGGTAAGGGCGTCGCCAATCCGATTTCGCTGATGCTCGCCGCTGGCCTGATGCTCGAGCACGTTGGCTGCCAGGAGATGGCTGCACGACTGCGCCAGGCCATCGAGCAGACGCTCAACCTGGATCAGGTGAAAACCGGCGACCTCAAGGGCACGGCCTCCACGCTGGAGTTTGCCGACGCCGTGGCGAAGCGCATCGCTCTGACCGGCTGAACCGACGTTGGGGGCGGCAGGCGGCGCCTGCTGCCGCGCATGAACCAAGACCCTCGCGCGGCGGTCATTGGCAAGCTTTTCGACGACCGCAGCGAGTACAACGTATTTCTCGCATTCTGTCGCACGCTGTTGCGAACACAGCAGAGGGGTAATCGTCCGAATCGTGCATGTATGGCTGTGGGTGCGATATCGGGCGGGCGACGGCTCCGACCCGGCGCTCGGGAGCGCAGCCTTCACGGCTTTCCTGTTCGGCCGGATGATCGGCTGCGGCGGAGATCGACGACCATTTGAACCGAGGCCGCAATCTCGACACTCGCACGCGGCAGTCGGAGGCACGATTTTTGGCGTGAGCGCCGAACACCATACTGATGATCAGACCAAGGGCCGGACTGCTGGGTAGCGCTGCACCGGCCTTCAACCGCAAGGAGACACTTTGTGCAAACCACCTCACAGACTTTACCTCCCGCCGAGGCGCAGCAACCCGCGATCAAGCCGCGCTTCTGGCCTGAAGGCTGGTGGAAGCTGATGGAACTCCGGATCGGTATCATCCCGCTACCGGTCTACGTGATCCTGCTCGCGCTGATCGCGGGCTTCGCAGTCACAGGCAAGGTCCCCGGCGAGATCTCGATGGCGATCGCCGTGCTCGCCTTCTTTGGCTTCACCTGCGCAGAAATCGGCAAACGCCTGCCCATTATTCGCAACATCGGTGCCGCCGCGATTTTCGCGACCTTCATTCCTTCGGCGCTGACTTACTATCACCTGCTGCCCAAGCCGATCCTGACCCTCACGACGGAATTTACTAAATCCACCAACTTCCTGTACCTGTTCATCGCGTCGATCATCGTCGGCAGCATTCTCAGCATGGACCGAAGGGTGCTGATACAGGGCTTCATCAAGATCTTCATTCCACTAGCGGTCGGCTCGATCGCAGCCGGCGTCGTCGGGACGGCGGTGGGCACGGCACTCGGGCTCGGCGCGCACCATACGTTCTTCTACATCGTGGTGCCGATCATGGCGGGCGGTGTCGGCGAAGGGGCGATCCCGCTGTCGATCGGATACTCGGAGATCCTCCATCTGCCTCAGGGGGAACTGTTCGCGCAAGTGCTGCCGCCCGTGATGCTCGGCAGCCTCACCGCGATCATCCTGTCTGGCGTGCTCGACAAGGTTGGCAAGCGCTTTCCGCACCTCACCGGCGAAGGGCGCCTGCAAGTCGGCGAAGAGGACGAAATGGACCCGGTTCAGGAGGAGATTCGCGGGCATATCGAAGTCACACATATCGCAGCCGCGGGGATCACGGCCATTACGTTGTACCTGCTCGGACTGATGTGTCGCAACCTGTTCGGGCTGCCGGCGCCGGTCGCCATGTTGTTCCTCGCGGTGCTAGTCAAGATCACGCGCGCCGTGTCTCCACCGCTGCAGGAAGGCGCCTTTGTCGTCTACAAGTTCTTTTCGACGGCGGTGACGTATCCGCTGCTGTTCGCGATTGGCGTGGCGATGACACCGTGGGACAAGCTGATCGCCGCGTTCACGATCGCCAACATCGTGACAATCGTCGCGACCGTGGTGACGCTAATGGGCACGGGCTTCGTGGTTGCGCGCATGCTGAAGATGCACCCGATAGATACGGCGATCGTGAATGCATGCCACAGCGGCCAGGGCGGAACCGGCGACGTCGCGATCCTGACGGCGGCCAACCGGATGACGCTGATGCCATTCGCGCAGATCGCCACGCGCATCGGCGGCGCGATCGTCGTGACGCTTACGCTGATCGTGCTTGCGCACATGGGATGATACGCAGATATCGGCGTACCGAGGGTTGGTCGGCATCCTGGGGCGACTTCAGATTTCGGAATATCTTGCCCGCTAGCGGGCAAGATATTCCGATAATGCTTGGCAGGCAGGCGCCAATTCGGTGAGGAATGCCCGCGACTACGACAACGGGTCTTTTCCAAATGGCGCGGCTCTCAGGTCAAACTGCACTGACCGATGCCGCGCTGGCCTACCAGGAACGCCGCGAGCCTTTGCCTGACATGGGTTCGCGCGCAACACAAGCGGGTTGCCTGAGCGGTGCCGGAGCGGGTGGTAAGCAGTTGGCAGCAAGCGTGGGCATGCGGCCGCTTGCCGTGCAATATTTTCCCTTTTCTGCAGCGACCCCTGCATGCGCTGCGTGTTCCACGCGATCACCAGGTTCGTCAACAGCGTCAGAGAGCCAGAGATCGCGATCATCTCGTCGCGCCGCCGTCCGCGCTCCGGCGCGACCTTACCGGTGTATATCGCACGCTGGAGCTGATGAACTGATTCGCCCCGGTTCAGTAGCGTATGCAACTCACGACGAAACCCGGTATTGCTGAAGTAATCACACAGGAAAAGCGTGCGCAGCAGCTTG